>JADGDJ010000003.1:0-32592 GCA_016744925.1 Spirochaetaceae bacterium | reverse complement strand
TTCGGCTACATTGTTTACGGAACTTATAGACGCGGCCATCTCTTCTACTGAAGCCGATGTCTGCGATACCTGAGATGACTGATCTTCTATCCGGCTGACAACTGATGCCAGGGATTCGAATATTTCCTGAATAGATTCGGATGCTTCCAGGATCCTGCGATCCTGATTACCGTTTCGATCGAGAAGATACTCCATAGCCTGCTCAATAAGGCTATTGTTGGAAAGTGTAAAAATAATCTGTTCTGCCAGTGAGGAGCTTATATTGTTTCCACCCATTACCAATTCCCGGACATTTCGGATGATCTCTCTGAGGCTGTCCACAGAATGATTGAAATCCCGGGCCATTCCACCAATATAATCATTTGGTATATTTTCAATTGTCATACTCAAGTCACCATTGGACATTCGTTGAGTCATACTTCGGATTTCCACTATACTTTTTTTAAGTAACCTGGATGAGAGGATAACACCGATAAGAACAAGGGTTATAGTCAGTGTTATCAGGATTAATGCCATCCGGGAGGATCTATTGATATTCTCTTCAATGGAAATTCCTCTTTCGGTAATGAGGTCGGTGTATTGATTATCCAGTAGAATCAAAGCTTCGGCAGCAGGGCTGTCATCGATTTTAACAACTTTATCTATTTCAGCAACTGATGTATTACTTTCTACGAGCGGGCGGATCTCCCGGGATGCATCTCTGTAGAGATCTGCTGTATTGTGAATGATACCTAGTGCTTTCAACACTTCATTATCTTCCGGGACAATGTTTTCTATCTGTTCAAGACTCGCAATAATATTATCATAACCATCTTGAATTCTCGCATAGTACGTTTCGTTGCCTCTGAGTACATAATTCTTAAAGTTATGGATAAAGCCGGTATAACCAAAAGCACTTTTCAGATGTAGAAGGGCGCTTGAATATTCAAGAGTCACCGTCATATTTTCGAACTGAGTTTTTCTTACATTACCCAATAGGGTTATTTGTATGGCTCCAATTGATATCCCGCTTCCCAGAATTATGCAGAAAAGAAAAATCTGAATCTGGTTGAGGTTGAGCGTTAGTTTCTTTTTTGGCATGGGATATCCTTGTTTTGTATCGGTCTATTCTTTTTATCATCGGTCTTAATAGGGATCTGGATGATTGTTTTTCCGTAATATTGAATCCCTATTAGGTATAGTAAATCAATAAGATTCATCTATTCTGGATATCAAAAAGTCCGACAAATAGTCCCGTAAATCTCAGCACATTTCAACAACTCTTCAATTTTTATAAACTCATTTGGCTTGTGGGCTAAGGAAATATCTCCCGGTCCCAGTATTACTGTGGGAATATTTCGCACTCCGGCACTTACTAGTGCGTTACACCCGTATGGTGCCGCGTATAGCGCCAAATCCCGATCGCATTCCCCAATGGACTTTTTCACAAGCGCTGTAAATCTTTGGTTATTATCTGTTATCCACCCGGGAAGGAAATCCTCCATAGACATATTCACGCCTGTGTAAGACTCGAGGTTGATCTGGGCTATTTTTAATTCAACTTTTTCTATCCCGGACAGTCCTTTTTTCCATCGACCAAGAAAGCTTTCCTTTGTCTCTCCCTGGAGTAATCGGCACTCCCAGAAACTCTTACATTCACCGGGGATTGAACCATTTCCGGGAGAGGGGAGTGAACTAATTTCCACTAACTCTATCACTTCTTCTCCGAGGACAGGATCAGTACGGCGGGGGAGAGTCCTTATTTTTTCAACGGCTTCCATCATCCGGTATACCGCGTTGTCTCCCAGATCGGGACGGCTGCTATGAGCCACCGTTCCATGACTTATTATTTCAATGCCTGCCCGGCCTTTTTCGGCTATACCCAGTTTCAGTCCAGTAGGTTCTCCAATAACAACGGCGTCTACATCATTTCGGTCTAGAATTTTGCTAAAAGCCGCTCCTATGAGAATCTCTTCAGCCACAGAAGCGGAGACTAATATTGTACCTGCAAATTCTGAACGCTTGAGATAGGCGGGAGCGCAGATCATAGCCGCAAGGGCTCCCTTCATATCTGCCGTGCCCCGTCCCCAAATCTTACCTTGGGCAATCTCACCACCGAAAGGGGTATGTTCCCAAAGCTCTGGTTCTCGAATCGGTACGACATCCATATGTCCGTCAAAAACAATGGTCCGTCCCGGTTGATCTCCTTTTAAGATTCCCAGAACATTTCCGTATTCATCAACAGAGACTTCATCGTAGGACAAACTTTTCATTTTTCTGATGACTCTTTCTGCAGTTTTGCTTTCATCGCCCGATTCCCCGGGGAGTTTCACAAGCTCACTTGTGAAGTTTATGATTTCATCTTTCTGCTCATCGGTTAACGTCATTGGAAATCCTTTTCTCTGCGGATAAATATTTCTACAATTGTAATATTTTTGTAAAGCTATACCAATAAGAAAGAGCTTAACCGATGAGTGAAACATGCAATAACAACTTCTTGTAACGTAATCAGGGAATAATATAGACCTCACATAAGTCTGAGGTCGTTTTTTTATCGGGAAGAACCGTTCCTCCGAAGATGTATAGTCACCGATAGCAATTCATTTTTGTATCAATTACTATTATTATTTGGAGCGGAAAATCAAAAGAGTTTTCCTGGTCATTCTTGCCTTATCCTGCAGGAAGACAAATAGTAAAAATGGATCCTATTCCTTTGGTTGATTGCACAGATAGGGTTCCATTGTGGTGCTCTGTGATAATGAAATAGGAAACACTCAAGCCGAGCCCTGTTCCGACTCCAATCGGTTTCGTTGTAAAAAAGGGATCAAATATTCGTTTCTGATGCTCTTCATCCATGCCGGGACCATTGTCTTCCACTTCAATGGAGACCATTTTATCCTCTTTTTTATGGAAAAGTCTTATTGTAAAACAGGGAGATTCTGTTTCAGATTCCTGCATCGCTTGGGCACCGTTTCTTAGGAGATTTAATAATACCTGCTGAATCTTTGACGCTTCACAGAGAACAAGAGGGAGCGAAGCCTCATAATCTCTGAGTATTTCAATTTTTTTAAAATCATTTTGTTTTTTCAGGTTGTAATCTGTCTCTGCCAATTCTATTGTTTTTTCGAGAAGTTCCGAAAGGTTTTTCGAAGAGAATTCTCTATCACTTTTCCTTGAAAAACTGAGCATGTTCTCAACTATCCCAGCTATCCTCTCCCCTGATTCACTGATAGATTTTAGCATGCGGAATATACCCCGCTCCTCCATAAAAAGGCTAATGGTATCCATTGAAATGTTCAACTTTTCAACAACTTTTACATTCGCGGGCATATTCAGCCGTGTGCTTAGCCGGTTTTCCATGACTGAAGCAGTCTGAATCATTCCCGCAAGGGGGTTGTTTATTTCATGAGCCATTCCTGCGGCAAGTCCTCCGATAGAGAGCATCTTTTCACTTTGGATCATCATTTCTTCCAAACGGACTTTTTCCGAGATATCGTCTATCCGGATGACAGCTTCTTCCGAATTAATACCTTTAAGAGGATATATTGTAATATCTTCGAAGTGATCAGAATCCAGTAACTTGTGAAGTTTTTTCTTGATATGGATAACAGTTCCGCTTCTGATGCTTTCCAGAATCTTCTTTACATCTTTCTCGAGGTAAGGGAGAGTCTTTCCAAGAGTTGTTCCCAGAGCTCTGCCTGTACTTATGCCGGTTATATTTTCCGTAGCTTTATTCCAATGGGTTATGTTCCCCGACGAATCAACGCTGATCAGCATAGAAGGCATAGACTCTACAATATTATTTAAATATTTTTGTGTTTTATCCAGGGCGGCTTCTATAGATTTTCTCTCTGATATTTCGTTGTTAAGGTTTAAAAATGTCTGATCCAGTTGCCCGGTCATCTTGTTAAAAGCGTATATCAATTTTGAGACTTCATTGTTCGTCTTTTTTTTGTAAGCGAAACCTTCCATAGGAATTTTTTTATGAAAGTTCCCCTTGCCTATATCTCCTGCCTTTATGGTTAATTCCTCTATGGGTGCAATGACCGAATGAACCGCAAAATAGAGTGTTATGGCAGCTAGTATTATACCCAAGCTCATAACAAAGAGGATGATCTTTGTTATTTTATCTATCTCAGATGTAATTTCTGAGTATGATCCGAACAGCCCTAGAGACCATCGCATCGATGATATAGGACAAAAAGAAATATAGCGGTTTCCATTTTCATAGGTTCCGAATCCTGATTTCTGATTCTCCATAGCCTCAATAATAGGAATTAACCCATCATTCGGATTAGAATTTTCCTTCTTGTTCCGGAGAATCATTTCTCTGTTTTCATGGTGTATAACAATCCCTTTCTCATTTAGGACGAAAAGTGAATCTGATTTATTCGTCCTGATTTCTCCAATGTGGCGAAAGAGTTCTTTTAATGGCAGAACCAATGCTACCATACCCTCCACTCTCGGTTTCTGATGTTCTATATAGGAATATACGGCGGGTGCAAAAAATATAATAGACTTTTCATTGAAGTACACTCCCGGAGGGGATACTTCAGGTTTCATACTCTCTAATGATGTTAACCAGCCTTCTGTTTTTATCATACTATAATCCAGGAGATCATTCATAAAAGGGGATATCTCTCGAACTGAACCTGTGGTGGTGGTATAAAACACATGAGAAAATTGAGGATAACGCTTCCTGAATACCTGTAACGTTGTTTCAATATTGATAGCCGTTATAGAAGCACTTCCGAGATCAAGGCTAATATTCTGATAAAGTTTTATGGTGGAATTCAGCTGATCTGCATAGATTCGGCTCAATAACTGTGCATTTTCGTGTGTCTGGTTCTTTAGAGCAGAGCGTGTTAATATTCCAGTGGTTACTGAAATAATAGATATAATAGCTATTATTATGGGGATAATGACCAGCATGAGCTTCAACTGAATTTTCAAAAAAATCTCCTGAATACTATCTCTATTTCGTACTGTTCACTTTGAATAAAATATAAATATCCATTAGAATTTAGAAAAATGCTTCACGTTTTAGGAAGGACATAAATGGTAAGAAAACAAATAGCTTTAATTACTATATTATTAATAATGGTTCTTTCCAACTGTTCAAAGGAAAAACTCTTTATAGTAGAAGATAAAGTACATGAAAAGAAAGATGAACCGGTGGTGGAACGTTCAGGAGATGAGCGAGGAAAACCCCTCATTGTAATTTCTCCCTCAGATATTTTAGAAATACTTGTAAGAGCCGATGGAGCACCGGGGATGTATCTGGGAGAGGATGATCAGGTTCACGGATTTTACGTCGATTTGGATCGGATGGTTATGGAGGAGATGGGCCAGGCCTATCATTTCTTTCCCTATCGGGATATTGGTGCGGTTTATCAGAAAATTAAAAGCGGAGAGTATCACTCAGCTTTATCAGTTCCGGATGTTCCCGATTACAGAGCTATATTTAATCTCTCCAGACCCTATGAGATACTCCATTATGTCACCTTTGTTCAAAAGGGAAATAGGGCTATAAAAGTCTCTTCTGCTAAAGAGATCATTAAAAGTCTCTATGGAAAAAAAGTTGGAGTTCAGACTCAGGGGCATATCTATCAGGCCTTAAGAGAATATAAAGAGATTGAACTAGTAGAGTATGAAACCACCACTAAAGCACTGGAAGCCCTGAATGAAGGATTGCTCTATGCTGTTCCCGATGTAAAAAGAATCGGAGAGTACTATAGCCTGCAGAAAGGGTGGGAAATTGAACCTGTCGGAGATCCCATTCTCAGTCATGAGATTACGACTGCTTTTTCAAAAGCTCTGGATCCGTCAATAGTCCTTCGGTATAATTCCGCCTTAAAGAGGATTATTGACGACGGAAGAAGAACAGCCTTGTGGGAGAGTTATTTTGGTCCCATGAGAGAAAGGGATATTCCCTGAATAGTTTTTTTTCTGGCGGTAGTCCGGTTCACTTTTAATTTTTTAGTTCTTACTGGAAATGATAATTTACCAATCTCTAAATGAGAATGTAATTTTGAATAGGGAGTTTTGCTATACATCTTAAAGACTCATATTTATTCATGGTGAAATAAGGGGAGAATCAATAATTTTCTCATGGGATTATAACAATGACAACAATCTTATGACGGCTTTGGTAAGTCAATCAGTGTTCTCTTAAATACGGATATTTTAAAGAGGATCAGGTGTAATAATGGCTGTCTCAATCAATAACCTTCAGGATAATTTCAGAACTGGATATAACTATTTCTGTTCCATTGACTTTATCCATAAAGAGAAATTTTACATTATGATCTCCTGTTTTCAATAATTTTCCGGGAATATCCAGTGTATAAGGAGAGTTTATTGACGTTCCGAAAACAGTCGCGGCATTCATCTCATCAAACATGACAATCAGCCAGGCATTTATTTCATTGGCTGCAGTTTCGTCAAATTGTATTGTCACCACAGCTTCTTCTCCAGCTTTGTGCAAAGTCTCTGCGTCTGGGAAGATAATAGTAGATTCAAAGAGGTTTTCTGTGGTATCTGCCGGTTCAGCTGCTAATAGTTTCACCTCTGTATA
Organism: Spirochaetaceae bacterium; assembly: GCA_016744925.1. Lineage (GTDB taxonomy): Bacteria > Spirochaetota > Spirochaetia > DSM-2461 > DSM-2461 > Spirochaeta_F. The sequence continues at coordinate 26,036 of JADGDJ010000003.1, read as the reverse complement.
TGAGAGAACATTTTCTTTCCCATCAATAGTATTCATGAGCATAAATTTCTGAATATGCTCTTCACTTGTCAATATTCTTCCCGGGATATCAAAAACAAATGGAGAAACCAATGGTGAGGGGATTTCTCCTGTCCTTTCATCAAACATGAAAACTATTTTGGCATGAACGGCATTGGCGGCAGATTCATCAAACTCAAATATGAGAGATAAATCTTCACCCGGTATAAACAGACTATCAGAGCTATGAGATGTCACTTCAGCATATATAGAATTTTCTGCGATTTCTTCTGGATTCTGAACGTTAAGCTCCCATTCGGCAGAGGCTAATATTTCATCAATTCCCGATTGTGTCCTTATAAGGATGAACTCAATCAAATGATTTCCTAAAGTCATCTCTTCAGCTGAAACTGTATAAGAGAAGGGTGATTCTATCGATGTTCCGGCAATCGTTCTTCTAATTTGGGAATCAAATTTTACAGCAAGCCAGGCATTTTTTTCATTGGCAATTTTTTCGTCAAATTCAAAGGGAATCATTCAGTGAAATATCAGCCTTTCGATGCTGGTATCTCACTTTTCCTTTGTCCATGACTCACTTTACAGTAGAGGATTGATACTGGTTGACCATCCGAGATGAGGTTTATTTAAAAAGTTTAGTATCATCAAATCCGATAAGACCGGTTATCGGGGATTCTTCCTCGAAATAATCGGGATATTTTTCAAAGATAATGTCTTTTTCTATATTCAATTTCCGCAAATGGGTCTTCATCATTTCCATAGCCATTTCGAGATCCCCTTTGACGAGATGTTTTGTCAGTTCTGTGTGGTGCTGTAAGTTTGATGCGGAAACACCGCTGACAGACATGGATAGATATCGGACTCTTCTGTAATGACTTGAAAACTTTAACATAACATCGAAACACATCGGTCTGTCGGCCAAATTGAAAAGGATGCTGTGAAAAACTTGGTCCAGCTCTATAAATCTAACATAATCCTTCTGTTCCAAGGCTATTTTCTGACTTTCCAGGTTTTTATTGAATAATTCTTCAGGTATGGGTATCTGATTCAATATGATCTCTTTAATAACAGATGTTTCGAGAGATTCCCTGAGGAATCTCTCCTCTTTTACCCGGGACAAACTAATTCTTGAGACAAAACTGCCTTTTTGAGGAATTACTTTGATAAGAGCTTCATTCGAGAGCCTTATAAATGATTCCCGTACAGGCGTTCTGCTGACTTCCATTTTTTCAGAAATCTCTTTCTCGCTGATAATCGTCCCCGGGACAAGATTCATATTTATAATATTTCTAAAAAGGATTTCATAGACAGATTCACTTGTTGTCTTAGTCTGAGCTGTCTCAACCCATTTGCGTTTAGTCATTCAAACCCTTCCTTATCAATATTAAAGTATATGTTTTATTAGAATCTTTCGTATGGCTCCCGGGCCTTCTATCATTGTCTTAAAGTACGATTCGACCTTATCCCCAAGATTGTACTCGTACAGATCTATTCCAAAAATTTCCTTATTGGAAAGCAGGTTCTTTAATTCATCATGCACATCTCCTGTGAAACCCAGGGAGAATGAAGAGACATAGGGTTGAAGCGATTCCAGATTGGGATCGGGACTGAGCTCGAATGTCTTCCCTTCGTCATCGAGAGCCATGAGGTAACGGAGCCAGCCCGCGAGAAACAAAGGGATGAAAGTGAGAAAGGAGAGGTCTGTTGTTCCCCGTTCAATATATGCTTTCATAGTTTCTCCAAATCGTACATGAATTTTTTTAGATGTATCCGTCGCGATTCTCTGAGGAGTATCGGGAACGAAGGGATTGGGGAACCGTACTTCAATGCTGTTGCGGATGAAATCCTTTGCATTTATGATTCCCGGGTCTACCACTACTGGCATCCCTTCGTCGTAACCCATCTTTTCTATAAATCCTTTCAGAAGAGGATCTTTCATCTCAGCAGAGATCGATTCATAACCGAGAAGGCATCCGTATACGGCTAAAACTGTATGGAGAGGATTCAGACATGTGCAAACCTTCATCTTTTCAATTTTATCAATGGTTGTTTTATCTGAAAAGAGGACTCCCACATCTTGTAGAGGAGGTTTTCCGTTGGGGAAAAGGTCCTCAATTGCCAAATACTGTGATTCCTCGGCATTTACGAAGGGAGATACATATGTATTTTTAGAGGTTTTAACCAGTTCCATCCCTTCCAAACCTTCTTTTGAAAATTGTTTTTGAAGAATTTCCGAAGGGCGGGGGGTAATTTTATCTATCATGCTCCAGTTGAAGGATATTTTGCTTTCATCGTTTAGATAGTATAGGAACGCGTCGTTTACATGACCCTGACTTTTCCATACTTCTGCATATTCCATAACGGCAATTTTCAGAAGAGTTCCGTTATGGCTGCAATTATCCATACTGAGCAATGCTAGTGGAGAAGCACCTGCCTTGAATCTTTCAAGAAGAAGATAGGATATGATTCCTATTGTGCTTGTAGGGTGATTATTAAAGTCTTCAAAATCCGGTTTTATCCAGGGGAAATATTCGCCGTTTCCATCCTTAAGAGTATATCCCTTTTCTGTTATTGTAAGGCTGATTATCTGAAGAGTTGAAGAGCGGAAAACCTCTTTCATTCGATCAAAATCTTCTGAGGGTATAAGCGTTTCCGTCAGGCTTCCCACAATCTCTTTCTGAATCTCTCCGGACCCTTTTAAGGTAACAGCGAGTGTCAGGTTGTCATAAGGTCTATAGGCTTTTTTTATTATTTCTTCATCAAATGTTTCGCATACGATTATACCTGTATCTGATTTCCCTGCATTGAGCAGTCTCTGTTGGAGGACAGCAATATAGGCCCGGAATATATTTCCCGCACCAAAGTGGAGCCATCGGGGAGTGAGTTTACTGGTTTTTCGAACAGCTTCTATATCATATTCCGGGAGTATGTATCCTTTGGATAACCATTCGGCTTTGTTTTGTAGGCTCTTTAAATTCAATTTCATCTTTTACCTCATTATTTTATAGGAATGCAGAAACGCTCATCCGGTCCTTGATAGTTTCAAGCTTTTCACTTCCGACAGTATCCTTATGACCACCTGCAAAAATTATCTCTGCAAGAAGAATATAACCCCAATAATTTTGTATCTAATTATGCTACCATACAAGTATGGTAAGAGCAACTTCAATTTCCTATTCAATCGATGGTCATATTTGTATTATCCTAAATTGAATAGCTTATCCAATGCTCTATTGATTCATTCTGCAACATCGGGATAAAGGATTAAGCTCCGGGAGAGTGTTCCATCGATTAGCAATATGACGAATCAAACGATCCGGTTGCCATCTCCAATCCTGTATATTTTAGCTGAATAGTGAAATCCCGATTGTAAAGATCGGGATTTTGTATTTATAATAGTTCATAAAAAATAGAGAGGGGTTTTCTAAATGGAAATAAGAAGGCAAAAAGTGCTGGCGGAGGAGTTCAGAAAAAAACATTTGACGAGTTCCCTTATATTACCCAATTGCTGGAACGGTGGAAGTGCCAGAATTTTTGAAAAGTCCGGTTTTGAAGCGGTCGCCACGACTTCTGCGGGAATAGCTTATTCCATGGGATATTCTGATGGTGAAGTTGTCGACTTTGACGATATTTTGAGAATTACCCGTGAGATCTGCCAAGTCATAAAAATCCCTCTCTCTGTGGATCTCGAAAGAGGTTATGCAACAGATTCAGACATTGTTTTATCGAATATTCAAAAAATAATCCGACAGGGAGCCGTCGGAATAAACATAGAAGATGGCGATCCGGAAACGGGACAGGTCGATGAGCTTAAAACGTTTTCACGGAAAATATCCTCCATATCGGAATTGAGAGACAGTGGGGAGATCCCCTTTTTTCTGAATGCCAGAACCGATATATTTCTGCTGCGGACAGCGTCGGAAGAAAAAATGATAGATATGACTATAGAGAGGGCGCAGGCATTGAAAGAATCCGGCGCCGATTGCATTTTTATTCCCGGAGTGCTCTCATGGGAGACTATCGTAAAACTGAGATCAGCTATCGAGTTACCTATAAACCTCTTTGTTTATAGGGGTATGGCTGAGTTGAAACGTCTCTCTGGGGCGGGGATCAACAGGATTAGCAGCGGATCGGCTTTTTCCAGAACCGTCAATCATCATCTGATCTCCCATGCTGTGAAATTGAAAGAGGGGAGGATTGATACTCTTTTGGACCATGAATTCAATTACAGTCTGGCCAATGAGTATTTTAAATAAGATAAAGAAGTATTCAAATCATTAAAGAACCGCAGTTATTTTTAACAAGAATAAAATATACCAATTGTAAACTCATAAGTATGAGTATTGAGAAATAATGTATTATGACAATAAAGGAAAATAAGTCTCATTTGGGAAATAAGTGTATTATTGCATAATTCTGAAGTAGTATACAAATGAGGTAATTAATTATGGATGACGTTGCAAAACACCGATTAAACCAGAAAGACCTGGTAATGAATATACTCAGCCTATTTTCTGAGGAATATGAAAACTGTGAATCGGGATCTATATGGGACATCTCCATATCCCTTGAATCGATAATTGATAAACTGAAAGAAAAATGTAATGTGAGTTATAAAAGCGATAATTGGGTTTGGACTCAGCTAAAGAGGTATGAAGAAGAGATCGGAGCCAAGTTATTCAAGAGAACAAAATCGGGAAATGAGAAAAAGTCCATTGTCATATCCATGCACTCGCCCTACATCAATTTTTTTCAGAAAAAACACCTGTACATCAATGAAAAAATAAAAGTGGCTAATGGCGTTTACGATAAAATAAACAATTTTGCCATGAGAAAATACAGCAGCGAACCGATCCGTATTTTTCTGGGTGCCGGTACGCTCTGTTTTCATATTTCAACAATATTCGCCGATCGTTCCTTCGAGAGTGAAACCAAATACATCATCCATACGAATAACCTCGGTGTATTAAGCGAATTAATTTCGCCCCGTGTCAATCATGAAAACATATTAGTCACCATGCCCGAGGGGGATGTCGATCCCGTTACCTATACCATCATAGGAGAAAACAATGAATATTATGCGGGGCATGAGTTTGATTTCATTATTCAGGGGACTAGCGGTATTGTGGATGGAAAACTATATATAGAGTCTGCTGTCGAAAAAATACGTAAAAAAGCAATTCTCATTAGCGCCAGGGGATACAAGATCCTGGCTTTGACAAAACACGAGTTCGCCGATGAGAGAAATAAAAATACAGAATCTTATGGCTTTTTGTCTGATTATGATTCGATAATTGTCCCGCGCAAAGGAAACACTCAGTCTCAAAAGAAGAAACACGAACTCAAATTTGAAGAATCTGAAAGTTTGCTTGTGCCGGAAATCCTCAATTGGAATTATGAAATATACAAAGTTAATAAGTGAATTCTGCTTATTAAGTGAAAATTGCTAACAATTACATTACTGTTGCTAAAGAAATAGACAAAAAAATAAATTATTGTCAGACATTATGCTAACCTTTAGAAAACAACGGAGGAAGCAATGAAGAAAAAGATTTTGTGTTTATTAGTTATTTTATCTATTATGCCTTTCATCACATTCGCAGGTGGAGCTCAGGAAGAAGATGGTCCTGTTACTTTAACAATAGCAGGCCGCGATGGTGCATATGGAGATGCTATGCAGCTCGCAGCAGATGAGTATAAGAAGATCAATCCCGATGTAAATTTTGAGATTCTCAAATTATCCGGAAGCAGTCTCTTTGAGAAATCTGTTATTGATATGAAAAGCGGTGTGGGAACTTATGATATCGTTCTCATTGATGATCCCAATGCCACTCAGATCCACAAAGCCGGTTGGCTTGCCGATTTAGGTCCTCTGTATAAAGAGAAAGGTTTAACTCTCGATTCAGATTTTATTCCTACACTGACACAACTCGGCCGTTATCCCTATGGTGTTAATGGTACTCTCTATTCTCTTCCCTTAGTTGGAAATGTTGAATTATTTGCTTACAGAATGGATCTTTTTGAAAAGTACAATCTTGCAGCTCCCGAAACATGGACCAATGTTCTCGAAGCGGCTAAGGTTATCTCTGCTAATGAGCCCGACGTACATCCTGTTCTTTTCAGAGGATCTAAAGGCAATCCTATTGTTACGGGTTTCCTTCCTCTTTTCTGGGCTCACGGTGGTAAAGTACTTGTCGACGGGAAACCCGCTCTCGATAGTCCTGAAGCTCTTAAAGCTCTTGAGTATTTCCTGGAACTCGCAAAATTTGCACCGGAAGGTGTTTCTATGTATCAGTCTGCTCAGGTCAAAGATGCCATTTATTCCGGTACAGGTGCCATGGCAATCGAAGTGTGGCCGGGATGGATTAAGAATCTTGACAACCCCGACGAATCCGCAGTTGTTGGAAAAGTCAAAGTGACAAAACATCCTGCAGAGACAGAAAAATCTTCTCCTATGATCGGTGTTTGGTTGGCCGGTATTCCCGAAGCATCAATGCATAAATCCGCAGCCTTTGATTTTCTACAGTTTCTTACAAGTAGTGATATGCAGGAAAAAATGGCCGATGTTACAGGAATTCCTCCTACCAGAACAAGTGTACACGAAGTGCCTGCTCTCGTTGAGAAGTACGCCTGGTATCCAGCGCAGCTGGACGGTTTGAATAATGGTGTTGCAAGACCAAGAACGAATAAATGGAAAGAGATCGAAGACGCTCTCGGTACATATTTGCAGCTTGCGCTGATCGGTGAAATGGATGCAAAATCCGCACTGATGGAAGTTAATGCCAGAATCGGCGAAATCGTAGAATAGTTCACAAATGCCGGGACCGTTTCTCTTGAAGCGGTTCCCGCTTATCTCCCTTTTACATGCAGGAATATATGAAAAAATTAAATAAGAGAAGCAATCCGGCCTTTTTTTTGCTGATATTGCTTCCGGCTCTACTGGTGATACTGTTTTTAACGCTCTATCCGGTAATCAATACGATAGTTCTCGCCTTTTACAAATATAATTACCTGTCCGATGAAATTAAGTTTATCGGCTTGAAAAACTTTTTTACTATCGGATCAGATACAGTATTTCAGACTGCTTTTCTGAATACTCTGACATTCGCGGCTGTTGCGACTGTCGTGGAAGTCGGCCTCGGGATCTTTCTCGCTCTCATGTTCTATGGGGATTTTCGCGGAAAGAGACCTTTTATGATTACGGTCATATTTCCCATGATGGTTTCAACTATGGTTATCAGTGCTGTCTGGAAAGTTCTCTATCACTACGATATCGGATTGTTCAACAATATTCTGCGCTCAATGAATTTAGAGCCCGTTGGTTGGCTGATCGATCAGAGCAAAGCGCTTTTTTCCATAATTCTCGTGGATATCTGGCAGTGGACTCCCTTCGCCTTTCTCATAATGCAGGCGGGGTTGAATTCCATACCCAATGAGATCTTCGAATCTTCAAGCATCGATGGCGCGGGATATTTCCGAAATCTGAGATCCATCACACTTCCTATTCTGAGCAGTCAGATTCTTCTGGTTATCATGTTGAGAACAATCGATACGTTCAGAATCTTTGGTAAAGTGTATGCCTTGACCCAGGGCGGTCCGGGAAACTCGACTGAAACGGTTTCCTATTTTATATACAGAGAGGGTTTTTCCTTCTTTAATCTGGGTAGAGCCAGTGCCGCGGCGCTCTATGTTCTTATCGCGATCTCAATTATCGCCTTGTTCTACATCAAAGGCATCATGAAGGAGGACATGTAATGACAGGATCAGTTATGTCCCGAAAAGGGCTGTTATTCTGGGTATTGATGATTATCGTATTGATTACGGTTTTATTTCCCCTCTACTGGATATTGATAACAGCATTAAAAACACCGCTGGAAAACATATTACCAGTACCTTCTTTATTTCCGAAAAAGGTAACTCTGGAAAACTTCTTTTCAGTAATGAGAACTGGATTCTTCAAGAACCTGTTCAATAGTCTGTTTGTCGCATTTACATCGACATTTTTTTCCCTCGTTCTTGCATTTCTGGCCTCCTATGCACTGTTGAGGTATAAATTCCCCTATAAGCTGAATGTTCTGTTTCTCATTTGGGTGCTCATTGTAAAAATCCTGCCCCCTATGGTATTGGCTATTCCCCTCTACACATTATTCACAAAAGTGAACCTCATAAATAATTTATGGGGATTGATCCTGGTGTATCAGGTGTATACTCTGCCTTACTGTATTTGGATGCTTTTCGGCTTTATGAAAAACCTGCCTTTGGAATTTGAACAGGCCGCGGAAATTGACGGCGCATCAAAATTGAAAACTCTGCTCAGCATTGTCGTCCCTCTTTCATCGAGTGGTATTGCAGCGACAGCTATATTCAGCATAATCATCGCCTGGGACGAATTTCTTTTCGCCCTGCTTTTTATCCGCAGTCCATCCCTTCAGACTTTACCTCTCAAAATCGTCAGCTTTATAACAGAATACGAAACTCTCTGGGGCGATCTCATGGCTATCGGACTTCTGGCAACTCTTCCGGTTTTATTCTTCTCGGGATATTACTACAAGCGGTTGACCGAAGGTTTTTCTCTGGGATTAAAATAGGAGGGTATGATAGATGAAAAAACCTCTTATTACAGCTCATACCGGCTGCAATGATACTCCCCGAAATACAGTCTCATCTGTTTTGTCCGGTGTTGGCTGGGGTGCCGATATCAATGAAATAGATGTGAGATCAACATCGGATCATATTCCATTTTTATGGCATGACAATGTTGTGAAAACTAAGAGTGAAGAGGTATTACGCATCAAGGATTTGACTTATGAGGAAATACGCTCTCTTTCTGAAAATGGAGAGCTTATATTTGATCATCCATTGGGAAGAGTCACTTCTTTAGAAGAGATGTTTGATGCCACATTTAACAAACCAATTGTATTGAACCTCGATCTGAAAGATGATGATTGTATTGTTCCGGTTGCGCGGTTGATCAGACAACGGGATCTTGCGGGAAAGATCATTTTTTCAGGATGTGAAAAGGTCCGGGCTTCTTATATCAAAAGTAATTATCCGGAGTTTCAAGTTTTACTGAATGTAGATGAAAGCCTAATGCTCAAGGATGAAATGGACTATTCCGAGAAGATCAGAATCCTCTGCGACACGGCTGTTTCGGCAGGATGCTGCGGACTGAATATCCCCTATCAATTCTGTTCTCAGGAATTGATCGATTATGCGGACTTAAGATTTCTCCCCGTAGCAGTTTGGACGGTTTCTTCAGCAGATGATTTTGGAAAATATATCGATATGGGAGTGTCTTCTATAACAACACTCGAAGTAAAGGAGCTAGCCCAGTTAGAGAGCCGATGACTCCCTATGCAAAATATTACCCTCTTTTATCAGCATATTATCTTTTGTTAAATTAAGCTCCTATGCTGATATCTTTTGAAATTGACTCTCACCGGAGAGACATTTATAATGAAGCTGCATAGGAGTACATAATGAAAAATTATCCCTTATTCGGGGCTGTTTGCTATTATGAGTTTTCCGGTGACCTTATCGATTTTATAAAAGAAATCGATCGTTTGGGACTCAAGTGGATCGAGTATAAATACGACAAGTCACTGATCGGCCGGGGAGAATCATCAAATACGAATATCATTCGCAGGGCTTTAGACGACACTGGTGTTGGTATTTCCATACACACCCCTTTTGCCGGAATAAATATCGGTTCAACAGATGAAGCTTTCAGGATTCAGTCAGTAGATGAATTAAAGAGATCTCTTGATTATGCCGCCAAGGTCGGCGCCCCTTCGGCGACCATTCACGGGGGGCAGATTGCTCCGGCTGAATACACCCGGGAGAACTGGGAGCAATCGGTAGCATCGAATCTGAAAAGTCTGAAAGAATTGGCCGAGTATGGAAAAGAGAGGGGAGTGGCCCTTTGTCTTGAAAACGGTAACGCCTATGAGCGGTTCTGGCTCAAACACGCCAATCATCATGGAGAGATGAAAGAGATCAGATCTCAGATCATCGTTAACCTCTTTTATACTGTGGATTTTGGACACGGTTTGTATTTCAGCAGTGATCCTTCATTTATGATCAGGGAACTGGGGCAGGAGAAGGTATTGATGACACACCTTCATGACAACCTGGGAATGTTTGACAGTCATAGCGATCTAGGAACAGGAATATTAAAACTCGATTCACTTTTATCGTCGATGATTAGAGATAATTGGAGCTTTCCAGTCTGTCTGGAGATGAAGAGCGCCGATGACCTTCAGCACTCATCGGATACTCTGAAAAATAGCTATTCCAGAATTTTTGAACTGGCGGAGCAGCAAAGGTTATGCTCTGATTGATGTTCAGGGACAGAATTTTTTTGATCCGTACAGGACAGGTTTTTATACTGATTCTCTGCCTTCTCATGGGTGTTTTTTTTATTCAGATAGGAAAAGGATCAGATGATCAGAGCATTATTAATCCGGAAGAACTTATTTTATATACGGGAACGGAAGATCATTTTTACAGAAATATGGCTGAGGCGTTTGAGGTGCTCTATCAGATCCCTGTGCGCATTATTGTCTGTAACGAAGATGTGTATATTAGGAAATCGATCTCTGAAAGTGAAAACCAGACAGGTTCCATCGATGGTTTAATTGTAAACTCATCTTATCAGTTGCAGCAGTTGAATCAGGCCGGGATTATCAAAGATATTTCAACAGCTTATATCCCTTTATACAGCACTGTTACGGGTTTTTTATATGATTCTTCGATTCTGGTGAATCCTCCTGTCTCATGGGATGAGTTCAATCTCTGGATACGGGAAAATCCTGGAAAATTCGGATTTACAGCAGTCAACGGTGAGGGGGGATTCAGTTTTCTCTATTCCGTATTTCACAGTTTTTTTAAGGAGATTCATTCGGATATTCAAAACTCCGTTGAATGGGAATCTGTATGGCAGTGGTTTCGGGCAACCCGGGAATTTATACTGTTGACCAGTTCCGATTATGATTCTCTCCGTTTATTCTCATCGGGTAAGCTTCAGTTGATTCCTATTCAGGAACATCAGATCCTGGATGCACTTAAAACAGGACAGATCCCACTTAGCGCAAAAATGTATATTCCGGAATTTGGATCTCTATCGGATCATTATGGTATGGTTATACCGGAAAATGCTCCTCACAGGGATGCGGCTCTATTATTCTCACAGTTTTTGAAGAGTGAAAAATCTGTTGTCACTATGGAAAATATGCTTTCTGTCAGAGAATCTAACGGGATTCATGAGTTCATAGAAATGCAGATACAACCAGCAGAATCAGGTTATTGGGACCGGATTTATCCCTTGCTGACTCCGCCCGATGCCATTTTATATAAACGAATTATTGAAACCTTTAAGGATAAAGTACTTTATTACTAATCTCATCTCTATATTGTTTGGGAGAAATCCCTGTTTTTTTCTTAAATACGCTGGAGAAATATCCTTGATTGTCGTATCCCACAGCGAGAGCTATCTCTCCTGTTCCCATGGGGGATTTTTCCAGGAGTCCTTTTGCATGTTCTATACGGATCATCGTCAGGTAATCCCACAATGTACATCCTGCTGAGTCTTTAAATACTCTACAGAGATAATTTTTGCTCATGGCAAAGTGAGAGGCAATACCTTCGAGAGTCAGCTTTTCTTCATAATGACTGTGGATATATTCCTTTACATTTTTTATGGGAGAGAATATAGCATCGCCGGAAACAGAAACAGGAGTCATCAGAATCTCTTTGTTGAGCTCTTCGAAAAAAATCAGTATTTCAGTAGAGGATTTGCATGAAATAAAAGTTTTACTATCAAAATATTGCAGTTTCCGGGGAATCTGGATCTGACTTTTCATTTTATTCAGCCAGGTCCGTATGAGGATTACCAAAAGGGTCCAGAAATTTTGATAACCTCTGATATCCGATTCATATTTTCTTATGAGTTTTTCATTTAAATCACATATATAGATATTTAAAACCTGTAAATCCTGTTCTTTTATTTTAGAAAAATAGATCTCAATCTCATCATTGAGTTTAATTTCTTCGCACTCCTCGTTTTCTGATCGTTCGCGGTAGAAAATATAGGAAGAATTTGTCGCATAAAATCGGAGTGAATTGAGGTATTGAACCTCGTTGAAAGCCTTGGATAATTGTGATGGAGAGTGATGTGTTCCACTTACAGTTAAAAATGCCGATGAATCCAGGTTCTTATGAAATTCCTCTCTGATCAGAGCCACGTGTTTTGATCCCACTGTTTTTTCCAGTAGCAGCAGCCAATTGCAGACACCCGATCGAATTAGATAATAGCCGAAATCGCTCTGCAGACTGTTTGAATGAATGAGGCAGGCGATAACAGATTCCCTTGTCAGTTCCTGATTGGCAAGAGTTATAGAGAGCAATTGGAATTGGGAGAAAATAGGAGTTCTATTCAGTTTTCTGAATTTTTCATAAACAAGCTCATCAGTTTCCGGTTTCGTGATCTGCTCCCAAAGAAGAGTTTCCGCAGCCATATTCTGACTGAATTTTTCTTTTTCGTACTTCTTTGCATCAGTTCTCAGATCGGCAATTATTTGTATTATAAGATCGAGAAGCTTATCCTCATCAACAGGTTTTACAAGATATCCGCTAATTCCACTGCTGAAGACCCTTCTCGCATATTCAAAATCACTGTATGCGCTCAAAACGACTATTCTGCATAAGTCTGAATGTGAGCGTATTGACTCGATGAGAGATATTCCATCGAGTACAGGCATTCTTATATCGGTTATCAATATGTCTGGAACCTCTTTGCTAATGAACTCTAGAGCATCATTTCCATTTAATGCTGATCCCATAATCTCAATATTCAAAGATTTCCAATCCAGAATGTTTTCGAGATATTTTAAGGTGAGAGGCTCATCATCGACAAAAAGGATTTTCATTCATTATCTCCGGGTTTACAAATGGGAAGATGCATAAGAACACTGCAGCCATTATTCTCGGATGATTGAATTTCGAGACCGTAATATCGTCCGAATTTTAAAATTATCCGTTCATGGACGTTCTGCATGCCTATGGCATGGCTGTTTTTTGTTGTTATATTTTGCAATTTTGCCTTTATATTGTCCAGTTCTTTTTGATTTATACCACGACCGTTGTCAGCAATTATTATGACCATTCCGCTTTCTTCCCTGTGTACAGACATGGCAATGTGCCTGTTTGCCAATCCATTGAATCCGTGATTGATTGAGTTTTCCACAATAGGCTGGACCAGCAATTTAAGGATCCCCCCTGTATTAAGATCTTCAGGACAGTCAATGCTATAGGTGAATTGTCCTGGAAAACGGTATGATTGAATCTCCAGGTATTTTTCAACATAGGAGAACTCACTGATCAGTGGAACAAGTTCCCAGGAATTATACATGCTGTACCTGAGAATTTCTCCCAGAAGGGTTGTCACTCTCCGTATATCTCTCTGCTGATTTTGAACGGTGAGTGATTGAATTGTCTGCAGAGTATTAAAGAGGAAATGGGGGTTGATCTGTTCCTGAAGAGCAAATAATTGCGTTTCTCCGATTCTCTGCTGGTATTCTGTGATGCGGCTGATCATTGTATCGATCTCTTTTCCCAGCGATGATATCTCTGTAGTCGCACGGGAATCGAAAAGACTGAGAGTAAAATTTCCCTTTCCGATCTCACCCATTTTAGCCGCCATAGTCTCAATGGGCTGGGAAATCTTCATTGAGATTCTGCTGGCTGTTATTATTGTGACAATAACTGCTGTAATCAGAATAATGATAAATAGATAGAAAAGAGTGCGGATATCATTGATAATTTCTATCTGGGGAATACTGGCAACCAGGTTCCAGCCTGTGAGTGGGGATTCGGCACTGACTGTAATCATTTTTCCTGAGGGGCGGTTTTTTTCACGGGGAAATAGTGATATGCCGAATTTATCATAAATGGTAATTCGACTGTTTTTTACAGGGATCAAATCCCTGGTCAATTGTTCCAGTTCGAAACTATTCACATTGCAGAGAAGGGCCGCTTGGGAACTGCTTTGGCTGTCCTGGTCGGGCAGGGGGAACAATATGGATACAACGTCTCTTTCCCCTCCTCCTTTGAGGTAGTAATTTTCATTATGGGGATCGAGGAAATAGGACCTCTTTTCTGTACCACTGCTAATGTAAACCCATGGCTGTTGATAAAAGTTGTATTCCTGGTGTATCGCTTTTCCCGTTCCGATTACCGCATATCCGACTTTATTCAGTAAAATTACATCCTGAATTTCCGGATGATCGAGAATCAGCGTGTGGAGAAAATCAACAGCTCTCCAGGCATAATCGGCTTTCGATCGCTCGGATGCATTGGAGAACAGAGAATTGTCCGCGGCTACAGTGAGAAGGTCATTGATTCTCATGAGATGAAGATCCACTTCTCCGCTTATGGAGTTGACAATTTTCCCTGTGTAATCAGTTGTTTTTTTTATAAGGATTTTTCCCAGATAGGCGGTAAAAACCGATATTAATATAAAAAAGATTAAAACCATTAGAATGGTAAATCGAATCTGCATTTGTTTTTTCAGGGAAATATTAGAGTCCATGAGAGGCATTATATCATATTTCCGTGGCAGTCTTTCTCAAATATTATCCAATATATCTCATATATTATCCTCCTGTAAAAATAAGTGGGAATCTTTGCAAAGCTTGTAATTGACGGCTGAAAAATACCGGTCTTATTATGAATAGAACATATAAAAAAGGAGATTGTTGATGAAAAAATTGTTATTGACTCTGATGATCACTATTGTAGCTCTGGCTCCTCTGGTTGCCACTGGGGCACAGGAATCAGAAGGTGAAAAATCTTACAATACACTTCACGTGTATGCCGCTCTCGATACGGAAGAGGCTCAGTATTATATAGACGCCTTTCAGAAGGAAACCGGAATAAAAGTCGAGTTTGTCAGAATGAGTGCAGGAGAGGTTCTTGCAAGAATCGAAGCTGAAAAAGAAAATCCACAGGGAAGTGTCTGGTTCGGTGGTTCTAATACCTCTCACATCAATGCTTCTTCAAAAGGTCTTCTTGAAGCCTATACTCCTAATATTGATTTTGAACTGGCAGCAAATTTCCACGCAGAGGATCGAACATGGAATGGGTTTTATACAGGCGCCATCGGATTTGTTTCAAATAAAGAATTCCTTGAAGCAAATGGTCTGGAAGCACCTGCATCATGGGAAGATCTTCTCAATCCCGTCTATACCAGCCAGATTGAAATGGCCTATCCCTATACTTCCGGAACAGCTTATACAACATGGGCAACAAGAATTCAGATGTTAGGTCTTGAAAATGCACTGGATTGGTGGGAAAAATTCGATGTGAATATTCACCAGTATACTAAATCAGGATCAGCCAGTATTGCTAGAGCAGGTCTTGCCGAGTGTGCTGTAGGGATCGGATTCTCTCATGATATTCTCGCAAAAGGTATTGCAAAAGGATATCCGGTTGTCCTCTCTTTTCCAAAAGAAGGAACCGGTTATGAAGTCGGTGCTGTTTCATTGATCAAAGGTGCAAAAGAAGTGGAAGAAGCTCAAATGTTCATCGATTGGTGTTTCTCGGTAAATGCACAGAATATGTTCAAAGCATATTTCCGTCTCCCCGTAAATCCTGCCGCTGAAATAGCTGATGGAGCCATCAAGCTTTCAGATATCGAATTGATTGATTACGATGCTGTAACTCATGGAATGAATAAAGAAGCCAATGTTAAAGCATGGCGAGATAGAATCGGTAAATAATTCTTCACAAAAAAATAAGTTAGGGCGCGTTTATCGTGCCCTTTTCATTACAAAGGGTTCACCATGAATAAAAAAAAATCAGGTAATACGTCAAGAGTTATTAATTTCAAAAAACTGCTTAGAGAACCGGTATTACTTCTATCAATATTAATCGTTTTTTACTTGCTGACCGTCTTCGTTATTTTCCCCCTCTTTCAGGTTTTCAAGACAAGTTTAACCTTCGAAGGCAAGTTAGGGTTTGGGAATTATATAGAAGTCATGAAGAAAAGTTATTATATACAGCCATTTATCAATAGTATGATTCTGGGAGTCCTTACGGCGACTATTGGAACATTTATCGGTTTTATATTCTCATATGCCATAACCAGGACACCTATGAAAGGGAAGAAGATCTTCAGATTGATCGCCACTTTTCCCATAGTCTCTCCCCCTTTTGTCATCGCTCTGGCCGCTATTCTTCTTTTTGGAAGATCCGGAGTCTTTGGCGGGATGTTCGGAAATATTTATGGATTAAAGGGACTCGTTCTCGTTGAGGTTATCGCTTATTCTCCCACTGCATTTCTGGCTCTGGTCGGAGTCCTGCGTGCTATTGATCCGTCATTGGAAGAGGCTGCAATGGATTTGGGCGCTTCCCGTTTAAGAGTTTTTCGAAAAGTCATTTTTCCACTGGCAACACCGGGAATCGTAAGTGCATGGTTACTGGTCTTCATTCAGTCTGTGGCGGACTTTGGAAATCCTATGATTATATCAGGCGATTTTTCTGTACTTTCTGTACAGGCGTATCTTCAGATAACAGGAATGTATGATCTTCCAAGAGGAGCTACACTCGCGATTCTGCTTCTCATACCGACAGTTGCAGCTTTTTATCTTCAGAAATACTTCCTGTCAAAAAAATCTTATGTGACGGTAACAGGAAAACCGACTGCAGCCACAATAAAAAATCTAGAATGGTATATCAAACTCCCGGTTTATTCACTTTGTGTCTTTTTTGCCGGAGTCGTTCTACTTTTTTACGGCATGGTCTTTTATGGATCATTCCAGAAACTCTGGGGAGTTGATTCGACCCTGACACTGGATAATTATGTGCAGATGTGGAGAGTCGGAAAGGGGTATATCTTTGATTCCCTTATCATCGCTTCCATAGTTACTCCTATCACAGGATTCTTCGGAATGTTCATAGCCTACCTTATAACTAGAAAGAATTTCCCCGGTAAAAATTTGATGGAGTTTTCATCGATGCTGACTTTTGCCGTTCCCGGTACAGTCGTAGGTATCGGATATGTTGTGGCCTTTAATACAACATCGGCCATTATGCCTTTTACTCTGACCGGTACGGGATTAATCATAATCATTCTGCTCGTTTTCAGGAATATGCCCGTCGGCATCCGTAATGGTGTGGCCGCGCTTCAACAGATAGATCCTTCGATAGAAGAAGCATCAATCGATCTCGGTGCGGACAGCGGTACAACCTTCAGAAAGATTACGCTTCCCATGATAACCCCGGCATTTTTCTCAGGACTTGTTTACAGTTTTGTTCGGTCTATGACGGCGATCAGTGCCATAATCTTCGTCGTTTCGGGAAAATGGAATCTGATAACCGTTGCGATACTCGGTTTTGTTGACAACAGCCAATATGCCCAGGCTGCTGCCATGAGTTTACTTCTAATTGTGATTGTATTAATTGCATTGGGCTTAATTAAACTAATTACTGACAAACTAGGCCAGGGAATGAACTCTGCCACAGTAGTAGAATAGGATGGAAAATATGAGACAGGATTATTTGGTACTGAAAGACCTGACAAAAAAATTCGGTAAGGGCGATGCTGTTGTTACAGCAGTTGACGGCATAAACCTGACAGTAAAAGAAGGAGAACTCATTACCCTTCTGGGTCCTTCCGGTTGTGGGAAAACCACGACTCTTCGCATGATCGCCGGGTTTCATACACCCACATCAGGTGATATTTTAATTGATGGTGACAGTGTGAACACACTTCCGCCTAACAAGAGACCTACAGCTATGGTTTTTCAGAACTATGCGCTTTTTCCTCATTTAACAGTGAGAGAAAACATCTCTTTCGGATTAAAAGTACGTGGTGATAATAAAGAGGAAATAATCCGAAAAGTCGATGAAATAATGAATCTTATAGGCTTAAACGGCCTTGCGGACAGGCAGCCGAGAGAGCTCTCGGGAGGACAGCAGCAGCGGGTCAGTCTTGCCCGTGCTATGATTATGGAGCCTAAAGTTCTGCTCTTTGATGAACCACTCTCAAACCTTGATGCCATGTTACGTGTTTCGACAAGACTTGAAATTCGGAAGCTTCAGCAGAGAGTAGGTATTACTTCAGTGTATGTAACTCATGATCAGGAAGAAGCCATGACGCTATCCGATCAGGTTATCATTATGAAAGATGGTCTCATTCAGCAGATCGGTGCTCCCGTAGAAATCTACAGCCATCCCTGTAACAGGTTTGTCGCAGGTTTTATCGGAAAAGCCAACTTTCTCGATGCAACAATAAAAGATATAAACAATGAGCAGTTGATTCTGGATTTTATGGGTAAAGAGATTATTGCACCCCACTGGAATAAATCCTTGAAACAAGGTGATTCCGTTGTCATTGTTGCCAGACCGGAATCTGTCATTATCGATGAACCATCAGAGGATTGTATTGAAGGTACAGTTATAAACTCTGTGTATTTTGGATCGCAAATGTTGTATGAAGTAAAAATAACTGATGATCTGATATTTCGGATAGAAGTAGCCGATCCACAACAGCACATTCAGTATTCGGCAGGTATCAAAGTAGGTTTGACTTTTAAAGACAGAAGTCTTCATATTCTTTCAGCAAAAGAAGGAGCTTTATGAAATATGATATTTTGATGATCGGCCATGTGTCCAAAGACATCATGATTGATTTTAAAGGAAATGAAACGAGACTGACAGGGGGAGCTGTTGTCCAGTCCGCTATGGCTGCCATAGGCTCCGGTGTTAGTGTTCAGGTTATAACAAAAATCAGTGAGGAGGATAAACCCCTCCTCGAGCCATTGAGAAACAGTGGGGTCGTCTGGACTGATGCGCCTTCAACCGGGACTACATCGATTAAAAATGTCTATTTTACTGAAGATAAAGAGCGCCGCGATGTCACTTTGATTTCTCAGGCCGACCCTTTTTCCTTAGATGATATCCCTGAAGACGAGCCGGGAGTCTACCATCTGGCCGGATTATTCGGAGGAGAGATTCCAGACACTCTGATCCCGGATCTTGCGAAAAAGAGTGATGTTGCTGTTGATGCTCAGGGGGTTCTCCGCTGTGTCGATGGAGAAGGTGAGCTTCTATTCAAGGATTGGGAAAGAAAGAGAGAGTTTCTCCCATTAATCCGGTTTTTTAAGACCGATGCCGCCGAAGCAGAGATTCTTACGGGAGAGACAAACAGGGAAAAAGCCGCGAAAATCCTTCAGTCCTGGGGAGCTGACGAAGTCATGCTGACTCATAATACAGAAGTTTTGATTTGCATCGAAGGGCAGATTTACAAAGCACCGTTCACGAACAGCAATTTTTCCGGAAGAACTGGCCGTGGCGATTCCACTTTTGCCGCCTATCTCTCGAGAAGGAAAACTCATAGTGTAGAAGAGTCTCTTCAATTTGCCGCTGCTTTGTGCAGCATAAAAATGGAAAGTCCCGGACCCTTTACGGGAAATGTGGAAGATGTTGTCAAAAGAATGGATCAGGATAATAGGTAATTTTAAAAAGGTTTCAATTGCATGAAAATCAGTCTTCGTCTCAAAATTTTATTACCGTCCCTGCTGGTAATGTTCAGCGGCCTAATCGGAGTTTCTGTACTGGCTCATCTTACTGCAGAAAAAATTCTTGTCAAAGGGATGGTGGATACTTCTCAGTTCTCTCTTGAGAACCTCCAGAAACTGCTTGGAAAAGTGGATCTTCAGGAATTGATTGAGAATTATAAAGTTGATGATTATGAAGGGTTTACTTTTATAGTGGATAGTAAGGGGTTTTGTGTAAAACATCCCGACAAAGGGTTCATCGGTGTCAATATCCGGGACTTTAACTGGGGGGCATCTTTATTGGATTCCCCTGGGGGATTCATCTACTCCGAAATTGAAGGAATGTCCAAACTGTTGTCTCAAAGAAGGATAGGGGACCTGGTATTCTGTACTTCTGTTTTTACCGCTCCCTATCTTGTTCCCCTGGAAATGCTGGACAACTCTTTAAAAATTTCAGCGATTATCATTGCTCTGATTCTTTCTCTCATTATTGTTTTTTCTCTTACACAGACAACAATCAGGCCTCTTAGGGATCTTCAAGGCAAGATTCTGGATCTGGCTGGGGGAGAGGGTGATCTTACAAAGAAGGTTGAAGCCAAAAGACAAGATGAAGTGGGAGATCTGGCGCTGGGTATTAATGCGTTTGTAGCCAGTTTATGTCAAATTATCGGCAATATAAAGATTGCTTCTGCGGAAACCCAGATCATTAAAGGCAACCTTTGTCAGAATGCAGAAGATACTTCTACTGCTGTCCGCCAGATCACTGGTAATGTAGGGGAGATTTCCAGAAGTATTGCCGTTCTCGATGAACGGATAATCAATAGTTCTGCGACGGTGCAACAGATTGAAGAGAATATTACCCAATTAAATCAGCAGATTGAAAACCAGGGCAGTGCTGTGGAGGAGTCCACTGCTTCGGTAAACGAAATGGTCAGTTCTTTGAAAAATGTGGTTTCTATAACTCAGATTAAAGAGGAAGCGACTATTCAGCTAGTGGAGACGACCAGAAGAGGAGGGGAGAAAGTCTCCCAGATGAATCGGGTCTTATCGAATATACACAACAGTGTAGATCAGATATCTGATATGGTTACTATTATTGACGATATTGCCTCTCTGACCAATATGCTTTCTATGAATGCGGCTATCGAGGCGGCTCATGCGGGAAATGCAGGTCATGGTTTTGCCGTAGTTTCAGGTGAGATCAGGAAACTTTCCAAATCAACTGAAGATAACGCCAGGGCCATTAATAATGTGCTCCTTAAGATAAGCAGTCTTGCCGAAGAGGCTGATGCTGCAGGCCGGGAAACTGACAAGGCCTTTGTTGAGATCAACAGAGAGGTTCTTTCTGTTTCTCATGCTTTGTCGGAGATCAACAGCTCTACTCAGGAACTCTCTGTCGGAAGTGAACAGATTCATGAAGCGATGACTCTTCTACAGGAGGTCAGCTCCCTTGTCAGGGAAGGATCAGAGGAGATGGAACGGGGTGCAGGCGGAATGAGGATAGAAATGGAGAATGTTCAGGCAATCTCAAAAGAAGTTCGCGATCGGGTTGGTGAGATTGCTGATGGCAGCGGTCTTATAGCTCACAGTACTGAATCTATGAATAGACTCGCCGATGAACTTTCAGATAATGCCAGAGGGCTGGATCGGGAGATTAACCGATTTATTACGGATTAATCCTTCTGTAATTCCATTGGCTAAACCATATTATCATTTATGATTGAACAAGATTATTGCTGGAAGTATTGATTTTGAATCGATACATATTTGTTTCTTTTCTGAGATCCCGGAAAGAATGATTCAGAATACAATAGACCATGATTCGGGAAGTTAATTGAACAAAGATAACGCTACGGGCATGAAAAACTCAGAAAATGAAAGATAGTTCTTTACAATAATTTTATTAGGGAATATTATTACTTAAACGTTTGCGTGAATTACTAATTTGCATAGGTATTGACGATATATAAATCTTTACTGATAAACAGAATACTAAAAAGAAAAGGTTTACCTTATGATAGTGAAAAATAAAAAAGGATTCAATAAAGGTTACACATTTCTCAGAACAGTGCGAACTGTATTTGACGGGAAAATAGCCCCACTATCCAATATGGTTATGGGAGAAGTCATCAATCATCCTCAACCTGAAATCTATCACTATAGATTTTTCCCGGAGCAGGGTTTTGGTGTTTCGTTACTCGATGATGAGGTCTACACAGTTAAACAGGGAGATACATCACTCATTCATCCCGATAAAACACATTCACAAGTGGCTGTTCCCGGTTCTGCTATGTATTATGTCAGGATGATCCCTCATCTGCCGGAAGACCGATGGTTGCCGACTACCCCTTATTACAGAAAAGAACACAAATGGCTTCTAGAAAAAGATGTAAAAATCTGGCCTGAAAGAAAATATGAGAAGACTCCGGAATAAGATTTTATGAGTGTGACAATTAAGGATATCGCGGAAAAAGCCAATATTTCCTACCCCAGTGTTTCACGGGCTCTGTCGGGAAAACCCGGAGTCAGCAGTAAAACCAGGGAGAAAGTGCTTAAAATTGCCAAAGAGATGAATTACCAGCCCAATGCTCTGGCAAGAAGTCTGGTACAAAAAAGAAGCTCAACAATTGGTTTAATTATACCCGATATCCTCAATCCCTACTTTCCGGAAATTGCCAAAGGGGTTGAAGATGAAGCTCACAGTAAAAATCTGAGTGTATTCCTCTGCAATAGTAATTGGGATGGAAACCGGGAAGAGGCCTACATCAACCAGCTTATAACAAATAGAGTTGATGGCATTATTATTTTTCCCACATCTCCCGGGAATATTTCTGAAATTCGACGTATTGCCGGAAGAAATTTACCGATTGTTATTCTGGGAAGTTCTCATGTCGAAGATGTCTCAGTGTCCATTTCCATTGATGATGTCCTCGGTGCGAAACTTTCTGTGGCCCATCTTTTGAATAAAAACTACAAAAAACTGGCCTTTATCGGTGGAACTACAGGTTTATCCAGTGTTGAGGACCGTTTAACCGGTTTCAAAAGAGCTCATGAAAAATTTGGTCTGTCAGTAGAGAAAAAAATGATTGTTGAAAGTGGCTTTACCTTCGACAGCGGTTATAACGCAATGAATGATCTGCTCGATAAAAAACTTGTTCCCGATGCTGTTTTTTCTGAAAACGATGTCATCGCGCTGGGGGTCATTCAGGCGCTGCGAACCCGGGGGGTGAGAGTTCCCGAAGATATTGCCGTTTCGGGTTTTGATGATATACCCATGGCTTCCATGGCCGGTATCGATCTGACGACAGTTCGGCAGCCCAAGTATGAAATGGGGAAAATGGCCGTTACCGAGTTGTATTCAATACTGATGGGAGAATCGGACCTAAATATAAATAAAAGACTGGTTCTTGAACCAAAACTTATAATAAGAAAAACCAGTTAACAGGAGAGATACTTATGAATACAATAAAAATGACAATGGGCCAGGCTCTGGTCAAATTTCTCGACAACCAATATACCTCGTTTGACGGTAAAGAGGACAAATTTATCGATGGGGTCTTCGGGATATTCGGACACGGATGTGTTGTCGGAATCGGTGAAGCTCTCGAGGAAAAAAACCACGATCTGAAATTTTATCAGGGGCACAATGAGCAGGGGATGGCCAATGCGGCCATCGCCTTCGCAAAACAGAATAACAGAAGAAAAATCATGGCTGTAACCTCATCAATTGGTCCCGGAGCCCTCAATATGGTTACCTCCGCCGGACTTGCCTCTGTAAATAGGATCCCCCTATTATTGCTGCCCGGTGATGTATTCGCCTGTCGTCAGCCCGACCCGGTATTGCAGCAGCTGGAACAGTTTCACAATCTTTCCATTACCAGCAATGATGCTTTTAAGCCCGTATGTCGTTATTGGGATCGGATTAACAGACCGGAACAGCTTATGACGGCAGCCACTCATGCCATGAGGATTCTCACCGATCCTGTCAATACGGGGGCCGTCTGCCTCGCTCTCCCTCAGGATGTTCAGGGAGAAGTTTATGATTATCCCGTCGAGTTCTTTGAGAAAAAAGTGCACTATCTGGATCGAATGGATCCCGCCGTAGAGGCTGTAAAGAGAGCTGCTGATCTGATTCTGAAAAAGAAAAGACCTATGATCATATGCGGTGGCGGCGTTCGATATTCTGAAGCGGGAGATATGCTTGCTGAGTTCTGTGATGAGTTCAATATTCCCTTCGGAGAAACTCAGGCCGGAAAGAGTTCAGTTCTATGGGATCATGCAAAAAATCTCGGAGGATTGGGTGTTACCGGTGGACAGGCTGCTAATATAATCGCCAAAGATGCCGATCTGATCATTTCAGTGGGATCGAGACTTTCAGATTTTACAACAGCCAGTAAATCAGCTTTTAAAAATCCTGAAGTCGAGTTCCTCTCAATTAATGTCGGCGCATTCGATGCGGTGAAGATGAATGCCACTTCGCTGATTGCAGATGCGAAAACCGGATTAATCGCTCTCGGAAAACTTCTGAGAGAGAAAGAGTACAAGGCCTCTTATGCTGGAGAAATCGAAGAAGTCAAGAAACAGTGGAACCGTGAAGTCGACAGATTGTACAGCACTGAGATGGGACCCTCAGGCTATTCTCAGCTCAGAGCACTCGGTTTGATGAATGAAGAGTTTTTTGAGGATGATGCCATTATCGTAGGAGCTTCGGGTAGTCTCCCGGGAGATCTGCAGCGAGTGTGGAGAAGCAGAAAGCTCTATACCTATCATATGGAGTATGGCTTTTCCTGCATGGGATACGAGGTCACCGGGGCTTTGGGTGTCAAAATGGCCTGTCCCGATAAAGAGGTTTATTCCATGGTGGGAGATGCCAGCTTTGTCATGCTTCACTCGGAACTTCTCACAAGTATACAGGAAGGGTTAAAAATCAATGTGATGCTTTTTGACAATAATGGTTTCGGCTGTATTGATAATTTACAGCGTAGTCAGGGCATCCCGAAATTTGGTTGTGAACTGAAATATAGAAATCCCGCGACCGGTCGACTCGATGAAGGGGGCAAACTCATCCCGGTCAGTTATGCGAAGATTGCCGAGGGATATGGCTGTCGAACATGGACTGTGAGAAACTCGGAAGAGTTGAAGACGGCTATGAGAGAAGCAAAGGAATCGGAAGTTTCCACTCTTATTGACATAAAAGTTGATTTTGATTCCATGTCCGACGGATATGAAAGCTGGTGGAGAGTCGGTACTCCTCAGGTCTCAGAAAAGCCTGCAGTAGAGAAGGCGTGGAAAGAATTGAAGTCGAATTTTGAAGATATAAAAAAATATTAATATTTAGGTATATGAGGTAAAAAAATGGATAAAAGCAAAGTAAAACTGGCCATGGCACCAATCGGATGGACTAATGA
Organism: Spirochaetaceae bacterium; assembly: GCA_016744925.1. GTDB lineage: Bacteria > Spirochaetota > Spirochaetia > DSM-2461 > DSM-2461 > Spirochaeta_F. Next base: position 1,057 of record JADGDJ010000003.1, on the reverse strand, counting down.
TGATATGCCCGATCTCGGAGCTGAAAATTCATTTCAGCAGTGTGTCAGTGAAATGGCTCTTGCAGGATACAGCGGTTCAGAAGTTGGAAATAAATACCCTTCAGATCCGGAAGTTCTGAAACCGATGCTCGACATTAGAGGTTTGCAGATCTGCAATCAGTGGTTCAGTTCTTTTCTGGCTAGCAAACCTTTTGCGGAAGTTGAAAAAGACTTTAGAGCACAGCTGGGTTTTTTAAAGGCCATGGGATCTGACGTTATAGGACCTTCAGAACAGACAAGATCCTGCCAGGGTGATTTGAAGACTTCAGTCTTTTCCGGAAAAGCCGTTTTCAATAAGGACGAATTTAACTCTCTCTGCGATGGTATGAATAAACTTGGTGATATTGCCAATGGTGAAGGTCTGAAACTGGCGTTCCATCATCATATGGGAACGGGAGTTCAAACGATGGAAGAGACGGACCGTTTTCTCAATGACACTGATCCCGGAAAGGTTCATCTGTTGTACGATTCGGGTCATTTTGCCTTTTCTCAGGAAGATCCCGTGGCTGCTTTACAAAAATATATCAGTAGAGTCGGCCATGTACATTTAAAAGATCTGAGAACTGATGTATATGCAACGGTGAAAGCGCAGGACATGCCCTTTCTCGATGCGGTCAGAGCCGGGGTGTTCACCGTCCCGGGAGACGGATCTATAGACTTCCCATCTATATTTAAAATCCTCGAAGATAATAAATACTCAGGATGGATGGTTGTCGAAGCCGAGCAGGATCCAGCAAAAGCGAATCCATTCGAATATGCCTTAAAAGCAAGAAATTACATTAAAGAAAATGCAGGGATTTAAGATTATAACATAAAGGCCTATATAATCTGAGCTGAAACAAAATTATTAAATAAATAACCGGGCGATCGGAAATACCCGATCGACCGGTTTTTGGGCTCTATGCAGAAAAGAAAAAAGCAATTTATTAAATTAAACATGGAAGGAGTCATCGTTTGAGTATCTGGAATCTTTTTTCCCTCGTTGGAGGACTGGCAATATTTTTATTCGGGATGATGG
>JADGDJ010000349.1 GCA_016744925.1 Spirochaetaceae bacterium | reverse complement strand
GGAAGTGGCTCAGGACTTGCAGGCTCAGCCATCAATAAGGGAATTATTCTTGATTTTGTTCCCCATATGAATGAGATTCTTGAGCTGAATAGTCGGACGAAAACAGTTCGGGTACAATCGGGTATCTTTCAGACCTTTTTAAATAATGAATTGAGCAGTTATGATCTCTTTTTTCCTCCGAATCCATCATCAGCTGATTACTGTACAATCGGCGGGATGGTTGCTTGTAACTCATCGGGGGGGAAATCTGTAAAATATGGATCGACTAAAAAATATGTAGAATCTCTCAAACTTGTCCTTTTCAATGGAGATGTTGTAGATACTCATATTTATAAAGTAGATGATCCTGAGTTCGGGAAATTACTTGAAGAAGATTCCGAATGGGGAAGAATTAATAAAGGAATATTCCAATTATGCAGTAATTATTCCGAAATTATAGAAGAATATACTCCTGATGTAGCCAAAAACTGCTCTGGATATGATCTTAGGGAAACCTTGCGAGACGGTATCTTTGATATTAATAAAGTCATTGTTGGCTCGGAAGGGACTTTGGCAATTATAGTTGAAGCTCTCCTTAAACTTGCACCTGTCCCTATAGCAAAACGTTCTGCCATGTTATTTTTTGAAACCTTGGAAGATGGTGGTAGAGGAATTATAGAAATCCTTAAGTTCAAACCATCGACCTGTGAAATTATGGCCGGAGACTTTATTGACCTTGTTAAAAAAGACCGTCCTGAAGTAGCCGGTTTTATGCCGGAGAAAGTGGGGACAGCTCTACTCCTGGAATTTGAAGGATTTTCAAATGAAGATCTCTCCTTTCAAATGGAAAACTGTGTCGATCACTTGAAATCTCTCAATCTCTTACTAGATGTTAAGATTGCAGTGGATAAAGAGGACCAGGTCAAACTCTGGTCCATGCGTAAAGCGGCTCTTCCCATCATCTATAACCGGCCTGGATTGAGTAGTCCAGTTACTTTTGTAGAAGATTGTACAGTTCATCCTGAAAAACTTCCTTTCTATATCAGAGGTATTTTTGAGATATTCGAGAAACACGGCGTTGAATCTACTGCTTATGGTCATGCAGGAGATGGAAATATACATACCCGTCCCTTAATGGATCTGAGAAAAAAAGAAGATGTGGATAAACTGGAACCTATTGCTAAAGATGTATATGAATTAGCCAGAACTCTAGGGGCAACATTCAGCGGGGAACATGGAGATGGTATTCTCAGGACTATGTTTCTGCCCGACCTGTTCGGTCCTCTTTATGATGTATTTCTTGATCTGAAAAAGATTATGGATCCCGGGTCAATAATGAATCCGGGGAAAATCCTCAATGAAAAAAGATCCCTCTTTCCAGAACTCCAACGTATGGGTGGAGGGGACTATCAGGTTCATTCTACAGATACCAGAATTGATGAAGAAGCGGTTCGTCATAATCTTGAGAAATGTCACGGCTGCTCACAATGTCGTACATTCTGTCCTGTTGTACTTGCATCCAATAAAGAGAAAGCACTGCCGAGAGCAAAAAATAATCTGGCCAGATCTGTTATATATGGACATCTGCAGGGCGAAGAAATCCTTACAAGCCCCGAAGTAAAAGAGATTCTTGATCTCTGTTACAATTGTAAAACCTGTCTCTATGAATGCCCCACCCATGTCGATACGGGACTCGTAATGCAGCATCTGAAGAATAATTATTTTGAAAAAGAGGGACAGACTTTTGGAGAGTCAATTATTTCCAATGCTGAATTTCTCGGGAAAGCAGCAGTTGCATTTAATCCGATTTCCAATTTTATGCTCAAACAGAAACCTGTCCGTAAAATAATGAATGCTGTAATAGGTTTGTCACCTGAAATTCCTCTTCCAGCGTACTCAAACCGTGCTCTTAAAAATAAAAGACCCGCCAAAACTGCCCTTGATTCTAACAAAAAGATCGCCTTTTTTACAGGTTGTACTGCTAAATATAATGATCGGGGAGAAGGTAGGGCTTTTATCAGTATAATGGAAAAATTGGGATATGAAGTAGTTGTCCCCAATCAGAAATGCTGTGGTCTTGCAAAATTGGGACTTGGAAACTACAAGGATGCTGAAAAATCGGTCAGGTATAATACAAAACAATTTTCCGATCTTGTCAGCAGTGGATATACTCCTGTGACTACCTGTCCTTCCTGCCACTTTATGATGTCAGAAGGGGCTGCTTCAATTTCCAATAACAGTGAAGTCTCTGCTCTTGGCAGTCATTTCAGAGAAGCCACTGACTTTTTATACGAAATTTTATCTGACTTGAATACAAAAGATAATTTGAATCCGGTAAACCGGAAACTGGCTTATAAAAATGCCTGTCATGCAAAAGAAACCGGAATAGGGACAAAGAAACTTTTAGAAATGATTCCCGGACTGGAGATCGTTGCCTGGTATGATAAATGCTGTGGTATGGGTGGAACATTCGGGATGAAAACTAAACACTATGAAAAAGCTTCGGTTATTTCAGAACCTATGAAAGTAGCCCTCTGTGAGTCCGGTGCGGAAGTTCAAAGTACATCCTGTGGAGCTTGTTCTGTTCAGGTTGAGAATCATACAGGGCAGGTGACTGTTCATCCTTTGGTTCTGCTGCAGGAGTCATTGGGAATGTGAACTGTCTCCGGGGGTAAATTATTCGGCGGGCCAGAATACTCCACAGCTTTGCTCCGGGTATTTTTTATAGGAAAACCCGGAAAATTCTTTACAATATTGATGAATGATAATAAACTTACTTAAACGTTTGCGTTGATGTGAGTTTATATAGTTAATTTACTTCTAATAAGTATATATTTATAAACAAAAAATGAAAAAGAAAAGGTTTGCTTTATGATAGTGAAAAATAAGAATGGATTTTCCGAAGGTTATACGGCTATTGCCGAGCAGCATGGAAAAAACAGTGAGATGCTTTTTGACTTTGGAATTTTGAAGCTGAAAGCCGGTAATGATGAGCAATCAGCTGAGGCAAGGGAAAGAGCCTGGCTGCTTATACAGGGAAAGGTTCTCTTTGAATGGGAGGGAAAATCTTTCACAGCTGAAAGAGAGTCCTGTTTTGATGAGTCCCCTGTGGTTCTCCATGTCCCCCAGAATATCGTTGTAAAAATTACCGCTTTGGAGGAGAGTGAAATCTGCGTTCAGAAAGTGGATAATGAAAAATCATTCGAATCAAAATTATTCGATAAAGAAGATGTGAGAAACGATATTTTCGGTGGCGGAACATTAAATGAAGCATCCATAAGAACAGTCAGAACTGTTTTTGATGGAGAGATAGCACCATTGTCCAACATGGTTATGGGTGAAGTTATCAACCATCCGGGGAAATGGTCCAGTTATCCGCCTCACGATCATCCTCAACCGGAAATCTACCATTATAGATTTTTCCCGGAGCAGGGATTCGGTGTCTCACTACTCGATGATGATGCCCATACAG
>JADGDJ010000091.1 GCA_016744925.1 Spirochaetaceae bacterium | reverse complement strand
CCTATGTTTTCACAGATAATAGATGCTTTGATAGTAGCCTTCTTTCCAGCGGAATCTCCATCAAAGATAATAACCCCGTTATCAGCGTATCTTTTGAGCAATTTCGCCTGATCCGGAGTAAAAGCAGTACCAAGAGGTGCCACAGCATTTTTTATACCACATTGATGAAGAGCAAGAACATCAATATTCCCCTCACAGAGCACAAATGTCCTTGTTTTTCGAATTGATTCGAATGCCTTTGATATGCCGAATAACTGAGAACCTTTATGAAAAAGAATTGTTTCAGGAGTATTGATATACTTTGGACCCCGATTACCCAATTCTCTTCCACTAAAGCCAATAACTTCATCACGAATGGAAAAAATGGGAAATACAAGCCTATTTGAGAAGAGCGGATATTTATCATAATTTCTCGAAAAGAGTCCACTATCTTTTAAAAACGCATCTGAATAATTCTTTTTTTTCAAAAAGTTATAAAGCCATTTAATATCTCCCGGTGCATAACCAAGTTGAAAAGTTTCAATAATTTCCTGATTTATACCTCTGCCCTTGATGTATTCTCTGGCTGCATCGGCACTAATACTATTTTCAAGTATATGCTCAAAGCTTCCACTGACTCTTTTATAAAGTTCAAGCATTGCATCACGCTTTCCGGTGTACTCCGGATCAGCATTAACTTCCAAGTCTATAGTTACACCAGCTTTCTTAGCCAGCATTTTTACAGCATCGACAAAACCCAGCTTCTCAATCTCCATAATGAAATTAATGGCACCACCACCTTTAGAACAACCGAAACACCAACAAATTTCTTTTGCTGGTGTGACAGAAAATGAAGGTGTTTTTTCATTATGAAAAGGGCACAAACCCCAATATTGCCCCCCCTTAGGTTTGAGAGAGACATATTCCGAAACGAGATCTACAATACTGATCTTATCTTTAATTTCCTGGATTTTTTCTTCGGGGATAACCATTAAAGACTATTTACTCCTGAAATTATTAATATAATCTGCCCTGGCCTGATTGTGATCACTTAACCTCTTTGTAAAAGTATGGGTACCTATATTAATATCTTCAACAACAAAAAACATATAATCCGTTTGTGCAGGATTAAATACAGCATCCAAGGCAACCACACCGGGATTGGAAATAGGAGCAGGTGGCAAACCTTTATTCTGATAAGTATTAAATTCTGAATCTATCTCTAAATCTGAAAACAAGATTCTATCCGGGTGTTCTTTCAGCTGCTCTTCAGTCAAGACATATACTATTGTAGCACAGGACTGAAGGGGCCATCCCTGATCAATCCGATTATAAAAAACCGAAGCCATTTTTGATGCCTCTTCCGGCACCCTATACTCTTTCTCAATAATTGAAGAAAGTATGATTTTTTCATAAATCTGATTATTAGTAAGCATCGAATAATCAGAATATACAGTTTCTAATTTAGAGAAAAAAACAGACACCATATGTTCGACGACTTTTTCTGCAGGGAAATTCTGCTGGAAGCTATATGTATCAGGAAAAAGAAATCCTTCCAGAGTATCTGCATGAATTCCATAAGAACTCAACAGAGAACCATCACCAGCAGCCCTTACAAATGAATCTCCATCAGCAACTCCGGCATTTTCAAATATTTCCGCAATCTGTCTGGTTGTTATCCCCTCAGGAATGACCACAGACAATAACTTCTGCTTTCCCTCTACAAGCTGATTGACAATTTGTAGAGATGTTAATTTCTTATCAATATTATACGATCCGGTTTTGATCAGCTTATCTGATCCGGTAATTTTATTAAAGATTTTTAAAAACAGAGCTGATCTAATCAAGCCCGACTCTTCAAGATCTGATGCAATCCCATTAAAAGACGCTCCTTTTTCAACTGGAAAAACGATAACCTCTTCTGACATCTCATCAGTACTATTATTAAAATAATAAGACAAAGCCACTAGAGTTCCTGCAGAAATTATAATCAGTAAAAAAATTGTCACGGCTATAATCCGAATGCTCTTCATGCATACTCTCCCATACTTCTCCCGTTCAGGACTTTATCTTTGTATCGCTCTATTTCATCAATGGAAAATCTGGAGTAGATAAGAGACTCCATCCTTAGAATCAATTTCTCCATTACAGGATCATTTTGAGTTCTATCATCCAACTGTATATTAAAAAATAAAGTAGCTAATTCGTCATTTTCCAGATCTAAAGTTACTGCCATATGAATTCCAACTATATCACTATTTCACGATCTTCTCTTGCAAGATCTATTTTCAATTCCGTTTTTTTTACAGCTCTCTGACAATACCACCGTGATGATCGCAAAATAGCCTCCAGCTTATTATCATCATATTGAGGATCATGATGAAACAAAAATAATTGAGAGATTTCATGCTCCAGTGCAAAATCGACACTCATACTATACGAAGTATGACCCCAGTTGTATTTCTCAATAGATTCTCCGAGCGTATATTGACCATCGAGTATTATAGCATCTGCCCTCTTAAAAAAGTGGTCAGTCCGACTATCCCTTTTAAAGTCTGATTCGGTTAATTCTGTATCTGTGGAATATATAATCTTTTTACCCGATTCCTCAACAGAATAAGCATAACATGTATCGGGATGATTTCTTTTTATCCATGATATATTGGAATTTCCCAGCTTTATTCCACTGCCTTTCAAAGTAATAAAATGAAGTTTCGCCCCAAAGGCATCAATTCCGATCGGGTGGAACGGTTTGCGGAGAAAAGTTGTAATATTTTCTTCAAGCTCTTCTGAAGGGCTGTAAAAAAAAACTTCTACATTTTTATCAAATAAAATTGAGAAATAGGGAAGGCCTGCAAGATGATCATAATGAAAATGAGAGAGGAAAATATGAATGCAGCGTATATCATCTCTGTTTTTTCTCAAATCCTCATCGAGTGAAGATAGTCCACTACCACAGTCAAAAATTAAAAGAGTATCATCGCTAAGCCTCACTTCAACACAGGAGGTATGACCACCAACTGTTCCGAATATAACATCGGGAAGATTACTCAAAAACTTTTCTCGACACACCGGACTCTCTAGATCCTCAGTTTTAATTCTTTGTACAACTGAGGAAATCTTTCCCTTTAGCGCCTTGGGACGCAGGGGCTTCGAATAAGAACCCCGAACCCCTCTGAATCGAATAAGCATATACACCTTATTATATAGTGATTATGAAGAAATCAAAGAATCATTTATTCTCTTTTCCAACCAATCATCGATGTCTTCTTTAGAATGAGTTTTCCCCTTACCAATTCCGGGACAACTTTGAGACTCTTCCTGCCACGATTCTTCACTTTCAACTACTTGAGTCCAAAATGGATAACTGCGACACTGAAGCGGTCTTGCTTTATATACAGCACATCCTTGTTCGGACCAAAAAATGCAATCGTGATTTTCCTTCTCTATAAGACTAAGACGTTTGAAAAAACCGATGTCCACTTTTGTACAATATTTATCGATAAATTTTTTTTCTGATATTTTCAGCTCTCGAACCATACCGCCCAAATCATTTTTAGACAAAAAAACATAACCGGGTTCATGACGGCAGCAATAACTGCACCGAGTGCATTCAAACTTTAAACCATCATCATAGAATTTCTTACTCATAGACACACCTCAAACAAAAACAGCTTTCCTCTACAAAGGAAAGCTGAAAAATGGGGAGAGAAGGATTTGAACCTTCGAAGTCGAAACAACAGATTTACAGTCTGCCCCCTTTGACCACTCGGGAACCTCCCCAGATAACAAATAATAATGTTTAGCCAACTATCGGATTCGAACCGATGACCCCGAGATTACAAGTCACGTGCTCTGGCCAGCTGAGCTAAGTTGGCAGCTCATTCAAATATTTAAAGTCCACTGAAAAAAGGACTGATGGGGAGAGAAGGATTTGAACCTTCGAAGTCGAAACAACAGATTTACAGTCTGCCCCCTTTGACCACTCGGGAACCTCCCCAGGTAACAAATAATAATGTTTAGCCAACTATCGGATTCGAACCGATGACCCCGAGATTACAAGTCACGTGCTCTGGCCAGCTGAGCTAAGTTGGCATTTTGACCAATAAACAGCTTTGAACTGCTTACCGAAAATGAAGATAAGACATCCTGAAAAAACAGTCAATAGGATTTATTTAAAAAGTGCTTTTCGATCTGTTAAAATTTCTAATCCACCATCTACAACAGCGACCATGTGTTCAAACTGAGAAGTGAGAAATCCCTCAGGAACATAGGCTGTGCCATCTAGTGCAAAAGAAAGAGATTTTGTGCAGTTTGTAAATACAGGTTCAATCGTAAATACCATTCCCCTGCGAAGAGGAATAGATCGAGCTTCTGATCCAAATAAGATTTCAGGATCTTCATGTAACTCTCGTCCAATTCCGTGGCCTGCTCCTTCATCGAGGACTCGAAAATGTCTCTGTCGACACTCGTCATCAATTACTGAGACAATGGATGATAAATCTCCGCTACGTTCGATAGATGAGATGCATTTCGTAACTATATCTCTAGAAAAATTGATAAGATTATCAGCTTCAGCGCTGCACTTCCCTACAGAATAAGTCCAGGCGCCATCACCAAACCATCCGTCTTTTTCTAAAACCACATCAACAGTTACAATATCTCCTTCCACAAGTTGTTGATTCTGAGGGATTCCGTGGAAAGCCACATTATTCCGTGAGATATTGACAGCATAGGGAAAAATATTTTCAGTTTTTAAAAAGGGTGTGGCATTTCGTAAAATAATATAATTTTCGCAAAAAGTGGCTATGTCGCGCTCATTTACACCGGGTTTTACAACTTTATGCAATTGAAGGAGCAAATCTCGAACAATTCCTGCAGATTCGCGAATTTTCGCAATTTCTTCTTCGCTTTTTATAACAGGAATAAGATTATCTGAATTGCTTTGTGATTTTTCTGTAAAGTGGGATATATCCTTCAGCAAGGACTTTTTTCCAGGTATATTTCTCATTAATAATATTAACGGCATTTTTTCGCATATTAAAAAGGACCTTGGAGTTCCTGTTATACAAATCTACTGCTTGATCAATTTTTTGAAATAACAATCCGGATCTGTTTTCACTATAGGAAAACCCATTAAGCATATCAGTTGTTTTTATCAACCCACCCGTTTTGTGCACGATAGGTAGATTTCCATATAATTGAGATATAAAATCTGTCAAACCACAGGGCTCCCATCGAGATGGAATAAGGAAAAAATCTCCAGCTGCAAATAAATGTTTCGAAAGGTTATAACAGTATTTACGTATATAGCAGAAATTTACACTGCCATCGGCTAGTTTAGACAGTTTGTCCTCAAAGATCGACTCCCCTTCACCCACAACCAGCACATTGGCTTTAACATCTGAATTGATCAACAGTTCGATACTTTCAATCAAAATATCGATCCCTTTCTGATAGGTGATCCTGCTCTGCATTGTGATTAGGGGAAGCTCGGGATCTCTTATCAGAGCTCCATGAAGGAAATCTTCATTGTGAAATCCATCAATCCTATCAAACATAGCTGATTTATACTGTTTCTTCCAATCCAAGTCTTCAGAATCCGGTTGGGGGTCGGGGAGATCCTCTAGAGGAGAACTTCTGTAAACATCCCGATCAATTCCATTTGTAATACCGTATAACTCAATATTGCTGTTCTTGAGAACTTCGCCTAAAACTCCACTGTTTTCATCAGAACCACGAAGAATCTCATGGGCATATTGCTGAGAAACAGTATTCAGAAATCCATATTTTCCCGAAGATAATATAGGGCTATATCCGTATTCCATTTTAAAATGTTCAAGAGTCCCTTCTGATAAACCAGTCAGAGCCTTCGCCTCTTTTCCATTATGAATATTCTGCTGATAGATGATTCCGCCATTGTGAATGGTGAGTAGAGAGCCCGTTTTCTTGAAAAACGATTCATAAAGCTCATCCTTTCTCATAATAGCCGAAAGAAATCCACAATGCCCATCATGGAGATGGAAGAGGTCCGGGGAGACATCAAGACGAAATGCAATTTCCAATGCAGCTCTCTGCAAAAGAAGATTCATGAGATTACAATCTCTATGACCAGATCCGTAAACATTATCCCTGTCCAATGCCTCTTCATTTCGATTGTAAGTATATACCTGCTCTTTTGAATCAAAACAATCCGCTGAAACTAACAGAATTCGAATGTGATTATAATATATCCTATAGATATGGATTTCTTCTTTTTTATCTCCAAAGAGAAGGTTAAATTCAAGGATCGCTGAATTCTTTTTATATTTTTGAAGGAATTTATACATTGGGAGGACTACAGTAACACTGTGATCATCGTCGACCAAAGCTTTAGAGAGTCCGGCGACAACATCTTTGATCCCCCCTGCTTCTGCGAAGGGAGACATTTCCCTTGTTACCTGCCAGATGTTAAAACTTCTCTTATTGATCACTTAAATCTTTTCTCAAGACGGATGCTTTCCCCAAATATACTGGGGAAATATTTCCAAAGTCATTTTTATTGAATGTCATCAATACGCGAACGATGGAATCGATAGACTTCTCGTATTCCGGCTCGCTTGTGCAAAAGAGAGGAACCGCTGAAAATTTCCCGGAGACTCTTAAGGCAGCGGCCGGATTAGCGACAGTGAGATCTTTGGTTTGTGAAAAAATAATACTGATGATTTCTTCTTCAACAATAGAATTCCTCTCAATCATTTCTGAAATCAGTTCGAGAACTGCCTCTTCCATCGCTTGATGGTCGTTATTGTTAATTGATATTGCTCCCCGCACTGCCTTTATCATACTATTCTCCATTCCTACTTTTTTATTAAAACCAGACCATTAAAAAATTTATCAAAATATAAAAGAAAATTGTAAAAGAAAAAATAACCAGAGATAAAATTATTTTGAAAATTACGTTTTTTTTTCGAAATGGACTGATATAGATATACGATATTGCAGAAAAAAATGATGAAAAGATGCAAAGGACCATTATCATATTTAAAAAATTCAACAGAAAGACCTGAGTAGAGTCGGTAAATTCCTGAAAACTTCCAAGAATGTATAAAAAGAGAATCAACATCACATTAGTAAAAAAAAAGATCGATGTTTTCCTCAATAAAGCCGGTAGCCAATATTTGAATAAGCGACTTTTATTTCGATGTAAGACTCTCATAAATCCAATAATAGCATAGCGGTCTTTTGACATCAACTTACGGAACAAAATAAATCCTTGCAAGCCTGACACTCTTATCTCTAAAATAAATTATGACCGATACAGATAAAAGCACAGAAAGACTTTCTAAAATAATTGAACAAATGACAAAACCCATGTCACCCTATTCAACTGATCTCGAAGCCAGATTGAAGATTGTTGATGGAATTAAGGCTGTATTTTTCGATGTCTATGGGACAATGCTCATTTCCGGTACTGGAGATATAGGTATATCAGGAGAAAAAAATAATGAATTTCCCATTTCCCGGATCTTAAAACACTTTCAGTTTACATTGATTTCACATGAGGAAAATATTGATGAAATGTTTTCTATACTAATAAACCGTCTCATCAAAGAAGAGCACACAATACTAAAAAAGCAAGGAGTTTCTTTTCCTGAAGTGGACATAGTGGATATTTGGTACAATGTCCTTACAAAATTAATTGATGAAAATTATATCTCAGGAACATTGGAAAAATCAAAGATTCAGGAAGCCGCTCTCAGTTATGAATGTATGGTCAATCCCGTTTGGCCAATGACCGGAATAGAAGATTTATTGCACCACCTTTACAATAAGAATTATAAATTAGGCATTATCTCCAATGCGCAATTCTACACAGAAGAAATACTTAAGGAATTACTAAATTTCAAATTGGGGTTAGATGGGTTTGATCATGATCTTATTTTTTATTCCTACAGGGAAAATCAGGCAAAACCATCAAAAGATTTCTTTTTAAAAGCTGTTACAAAAATAAAAAAGATGTACAATATAGAATCTGAAGAGATTCTGTATATAGGCAATGATATGCTCAATGATATCTACACAGCTCAACAATGTGGCTGTAGAACTGCACTCTTTGCTGGAGACAGAAGATCTCTCAGATTAAGATCATCTGATGAAAGATGTGTAGGGCTTGAACCTGATCTAATTATCACAGAACTGGTGCAACTCAAAAACATTCTATAGATCAATTGGGATAATTAATGGCAGATAAAGAAAAAAATACGAAAAAAAACAGTAATGCAGGAGCTGTGATCTCTTTTATACTATTTCTTCTTGCTGCAGGAACTGTATTCTATTTCGGGTGGGTTCAATTCGAATTACCGGCAAACACCTATGCTGTCCTTTTCTCAAAAACCGGAGGATATGATGATCAAATCATAGAACCTGGAAAATTTAATTGGAAATGGGAAAGAATTCTTCCGACAAACAGCACTCTATTCAAATTTTTGATAGAGAACCAAACGGTTTCACTCGATTACGAAGGAGGCCTTCCATCAGGAGAGTTATACAGTTCCATAACACCTCAAAACCCAGATTTTTCATATAATTGGTCTTTTACCATATCCTATACGCTTGATGAAACAAAACTCCCTCAACTTTTGAAAGATAAAAAAATCGATAATGAAAATTTGACAGGCTTCTACGAGTCTATTGAGACGGAGTTTAGCAGGATAATCAAAGACAGCAGTAAGGAGTTTTTTACTCAAAACCTAATGAGAGGCAGCAACACCTATTCTGAACTGGAAAACCTCATTTTTGAAAAACTGAAATCTCGCTATTCTTATATTTCTATAAAAAATCTGACTGTGAGGGATTTTCATTTTCCGGACCTGGAGCTCTATGACAAAACCAGGGATATTTATTTCCAAATACTCGATAAGAGAAAAGAAACAGAAATTGCTTCAGAGCAATGGGCAATAGAGTCAAAGATCAATCTGGATACCAAACTGGAGATTTTAAGTAAATATGGTGAACTCTTATCAAAATATCCTATACTGGTTGATTATTTCGCTCTTAATCCTGATTCACAAGTATTGGATATCAGTAATCTTAAAGACAAGAATTTCAGAGTAAGCGAATAAAATGGATTATTTTTTCAGTTTCAATAAAATGAAATATTTTAAGGAAAAAAAACCTGATGGGTGCATTTTATGCCTAATCAAGAAAAATTCAGTAGAAGTGGAAAATCTCACAGTGTTCCAAAATGAATTGCTGACAATTTCCGTGAACCTCTACCCTTACAATCCAGGACATATTCTTCTTTTTCCCAATAGACACCTAGTGGACATCAGAGAGCTCACGGAAGAGGAAGAAAGAGAGATTCAAAGGTTGACTAAAACAGCCCTCTCAATACTGGATACTCTATTTTCTCCATCTGCATATAATATTGGATACAATATGGGTTTGGAAGCCGGTGGGTCAATAGAACATCTACATCAGCATATTATCCCCCGTTACCCGAGAGAAGTAGGCATAGCCGAATTAATCGGCGGGAAGAAGATTCTAGTAGAAAGCCCCTACGACTCAGCAGAAAAAATCAAGAGAGAATTCAGCTCTTTTCCACATCCAGGTTCTGTTTGAGAAGAGAGTTCAGGTTAGAGACATCTCCCAGAAGCAATTTGATTAACTCTCTCAGAGGACGATCTCGATCAACTTGAGGGTAGACTGAAGAGAGCTGAAGCCTAATCTTGTCAGATGGATTTGAAATGACCAGCTCCAGGCATTTCCTTATACTTCCGAGGATTTCCAAACCGGAAAAGATCAATCTTTCAGCATCCAGATCTTTTTCCGAAATAAAACTCTTATACTTCCTTTCCAATGTATGGGATTTTTTAATCTCATTTTTAAGAAGTGAAAATGTTTTCCCCTCTTCATTCTCCGGTAAAAGAGATTTATCAAATTTCTGGATTTCGTGAATTATTTTTTCAACTTCTTTCTGGAGGTCAAATACTTTTGACTGCAGCTGTGGGTTTTTGAGTAGCACGGTCTTATACAGTACTTGAAATACTTCAATAACTTTTTCTCTGTAGTACTGAGTAAAAAAATTATTAATAAGCATCAGTGATGAAATGTGCCTGAAATAACCTAAATTCAACTCTTTAAATTTAAAGTCATTGTACTCCCTATATGCATTGAGCTGGTACAGCTTAAACCCAAGAAAGATTCGCTCAATCGAAGTACTAATATACTGCTTCTGGACTTCCTGGAAAACATCAGCAAAACTGGAAAGAATTCTCAGTTTTAGTGTTGAACTGTAAAATTCAAAGAAATCCGGTTTGGGAAATTTAAAAACTAGCTCATAATAACTGTCATTTTTTATATATTTGATGATGTCAAACAAAGGTGTCTTTTTAATAAATTCATCAACGCCTACTTTAAGTGCTTTAATTTCTTTTTTGAGAATTTGGAGTTTTTCCTCATATATTTCACTGTCTATTTTTTCATGTACTTTCAAATATGTACCTGCAATTGTATTTATAGAAGTTTCACTCCAGTCAATCATAGCAAAGAGAGACAAGGCATAATGAAATTGTTCCAATCTCTCGATAACAGATGAAAACACAACATTATTAAAATCAGGTGAGCGGAACTCAACCAAATCAGAAATAGAACAGCCAAAGGAATTCAGAAGATTTTTAAAGGGGAATACAATTTGAAACTTGCCGAAGTAAAATGGGAGGAATACTTCCTTAATCTCTGAAATAGTTTTTTCGGGGACAGAATTCAGATATTCATTCATCCTGTTAATCAGTTTTTTTCGAATTTGGTTTTTATCCCCTGTTAAAGCAAATATGGATTCCATCTCTTCAAGAGAGACGAAATCATAAATATCGTCTTTATTGGTGTGAATCCTTTCTGTGATCAACTCCGAATAGATACATTCTATAAAGTCCGTATCCTGCCAGATTATTTTAAACAATGTTCTCAAAGGAGCAGCGAGCACATAAAGAGAATATATTTCCGATGCCAGACGGCCTGAAAGCTTTTTATTCTCAGAATCAAAATATGATTCTCCAGAATTTGAATTCAGCTTTTTTTTCAAATGATTAAGAGACCTCTTTAGAAAATAGTCGATGGCACTTTTACCGGTAAAAAAAGTATAAACGCGAATGATAAAACGCTCGAGCCAGCTGCTTTCAAGAATGTCTTTCCGGACTTGATTCTCAAACTCTTTTGGAGAAATCTCCTTCTGTATGAAATCATTTGAGCTTTCGTGAAGTTTAAGACTTTTGTTAATTTTTTGTAGAAGTGCATTTCTCTCATCTAATGGAAGAGAGGCTGCCAGTTGTTCAAAGACAGTTATATTTTCATCCATATCTTTAATAATCTTCTCCGATGGGAATGATCATCATTAGCTTCCCACTGAGCATATTGATATCAATAGTTTCTTCAAGGGCTCTATTACTGATACCTGAATCTCCTATTTCCCAGTTTAATCCATTCAGTTCCCATTTTAGACCTCTACTAGTCATTTTACAGTTTTTTTTACCAACTGGAAAAAAAGATATCATTGAATTCTTTTTAATCTTAACTGAGATATGTTCTTTTACAAGAAAAATTTTTTCCTTTTGTGTTACCCACATTAGCGGACTCATCTCTCTGGAGAATAAAGAATAGAGCGCTATTGTGTGATCCAGGCGTCCACCCCCACCCCCGATCAAATAAATATCCCTATATCCTTTTTCATGGAGATAATTCAAAGCGAGTTCCGTATCGGTAAAATCCTTGTCCTTGGGAAATTTCAATATTTTGTCAGAAGGTAGTTCACTGAGTAGAGTGGAGTCCTGCAGAGAATCCATATCTCCCATGACCAGATCAGGTTTATATCCATACCCGGCCAGAGTATCCAGACCGGAATCTGCCGCTATTATAAAATCGCATTGCTGCAAATATTCCTCTACCCGGGAAAAGGCAGGTGCCTCTCCACCGGTTACAATAATTCCAGTCACAATATCCCCTTTTTATATTCTTTTTTAAAATATTACATAAAAAAAAATATTTTACTATTAAGCATTTTTTTAAATCGTCGAAAATAAAGAATGTGGACAAGGATGTCCACTTAATTATCCAAGGAGGATTATATGATCATTAATCACAACATGAGTGCTTTGAATGCGCAGAGAAATCTCGGAGTTAGTAATGGACGAATAGGTTCAAATATGTCAAAACTCTCTTCAGGTATGAGAATTAACAAGGCTGGCGATGATGCTTCAGGACTTGCTGTATCTGAAAAAATGAGATCTCAAATCAGAGGATTGAACCAGGCTTCAGACAATGCGGCAAACGGTGTATCTTTTATTCAGGCTACTGAAGGAAATCTACAGGAAACAACAGACATCATCCAGAGAATCAGAGAACTTGCTATCCAGTCTTCTAACGGTATATATTCCTCAGAAGATAGAATGCAGATTCAAGTAGAAGTTTCACAGCTGGTTGATGAGGTAGATAGAATTGCTTCTCATGCACAGTTTAATGGAATGAATATGTTGACAGGAAGATTTGCTAAAGATACTGGTGAAAATACAGTTACTGGTTCAATGTGGTTTCATATTGGTGCAAACATGGATCAGAGAGAAAGAGTCTTCATCGGTACAATGACAGCAGGCTCATTGGGTCTAAAACAGATCGGAACAAACAATGTAATGTCAATTTCAACAGCAGATCAGTCCAACAGAAACATTGGAGTTCTTGACGGTGCTCTGAGAATGGTGAACAAGCAGAGGGCAGACCTCGGTGCATACCAGAACAGACTTGAGATGGCAATTCAGGGAATTGATATCAGTGCTGAAAACCTCCAGGCTGCTGAATCTCTCATCAGAGATACAGATATGGCTTCAGAAATGGTTGACTTCACAAAAAATCAGATTCTCAGTCAGGCAGGAAACGCTATGCTTGCTCAGGCAAACCAGCAGGGCCAAGCAGTTATGCAGTTACTCCAGTAATAGACATATTCAGAAAAATGCAGTCTTTGGGCTGCATTTTTTTTTGCTTTTAAGGAATTCTCAATTCGCTTGACTATCTCCAATCAGAAACGGTACTTTTTTACATATGAAAATCAAATTAACAGATGATCTTAGAAAAATAGCCTCAATACTCAATACTAAAGGTTTCAGCTGCTATCTCGTAGGGGGAGCCGTTCGAAATCAACTGCTCGGTCTTGAAGAAAAAGATTACGATCTTGCGACTGATGCATATCCCGAGGAGATCATTCAGACTTTTAATAAAGTGATACCAACGGGCATAAAACATGGGACAGTAACCATTTTATTCAAGGGGGAAGCCTACGAAATCACGACTTTCCGCGTTGATGGAGAATACACTGACGGGAGAAGACCCGATACCATAGAGTACACAGCCAATATCTATGAAGATTTGAAGCGTAGAGATTTTACGATTAATTCCATAGCATACGACATACTCAAAGAAGAATTGATTGATCCCAATAATGGATTAAAAGATTTAAAAAATAAAATAATCAAAGCTATTGGAGATCCTCATAAAAGGTTTCAGGAAGACGGACTACGTCCCTTGCGAGCCTGTAGATTTGCCGCACAGTTGAATTTCACAATAGAGGAAAATACTTTTAATGCCATTAGTAAGAATTTAGATAAATTCAAAAGTGTTTCCAAAGAGCGTATCTACGACGAACTGATTAAAACGATGAAGGCGGATACACCTTCAATAACTTTTCATCTCCTGTTTAAATCGGGTCTTTTGGAAATCATTTCAGAGGATATGATGAAATGTATAGGAATAGAGCAGAGAGAAAAGCATAAATATGATGTGTTTGAACACCTTCTCCATACTTGTGACTACTGTCCTCAATCAGACACAACACTTCGATTTGCCGGATTATTTCATGATCTTGGCAAGGTTACAGTACTTCAGTTCAAAGAAGACGGGACTCCTACATTTTACAATCATGAAAAAGCATCCGCGGAAATCGCAATAAAAATAATGAAAAGTCTAAAATTTCCCAACAAAGAAATTCAGAAGATTTCTCACCTGATTGAGCATCATATGTTCAATTATGAAAAAAACTGGACTGATGCCGCCGTAAGAAGGTTTATATCTAAATCCGGACAAGAATATATCAATGACCTGCTGATCCTACAGAAAGCAGATATAAAATCAATGAATCTTTCAAGTGACGCCTTTGAACTAATTGATGAATTTAAAAGCAGAATTGATATAATTCTTGCAGAAAAGAATGCATTTACGATTAAAGATTTAAAAATTGATGGAAGAGTTCTCACGAATGATGTTCAAATCCCGAGTGGACCTGTTATGGGACAAATACTAAAAGTATTATTAGATGAAGTGCTTGAGACTCCTGATTTAAACGAAAAAATGATTCTTATTTCGAGGGCAGAACAACTTTACAAAGAACTATCAGAAGGTGAAACCAAAAAGAGATAAGCTACAGCCGCAGCATTCTGCTCGGCTTCTTTTTTATTTTTCCCTTCACCGGGACCAAATACTTTTCCATTAACTGCGACTTCGATCCAGAATGTTTTATCGTGATCGGGGCCAGATTTTTTTACAAGTGAATATTTGGGATAAATGTGGAACTTCTTTTGAACATATTCCTGGAGAAGTGTTTTATAGTCCTTCTTGTGCCTGTTTTCCAGCACCTTTTCGATTTCAGGAACAAGATGGTGTAAAACAAATTTACTAACTTCTTTATAGCCGGTATCCAAATAATAGGCACCAATGATCGCTTCCATACAGTCAGCAAGAATTGCCTTCTTCTTTCGACCTCCGGAGTTCTCCTCTCCTTTACCAATGAGTAGATATTTATCAACATCCATTGAACGAGCTAGTAAATCCAAACTGTCTTCGCTAACCACAAAAGATTTAACCTTTGCCAAGTCACCTTCTGTCTTTTCCGGTAACAAATTAAATAAATAGTCTGCCGTAACCATACCAAGTACAGAATCACCTAAGAATTCGAGTTTTTCATTGTTATCTATTTTTTGAGAATATTCATTCGCATAGGAACGGTGGATAAAAGCAAGGTTCAAAAGATCTAGTCTTTTGAACCTTATGCCAGCCTGTTTTTCAAAAAGACGAAGATCACTCCGTCTTCTTGATGAGACTTCAGGAGTCTTCACAGGAAAAATTTTCTTTATTGGATTCACAAGGTAAATTATTTACTTTTTTCAGCCTTGATAAAATCTAAAGCATCAGAAACTTTTTCAAATTCAGTTGCTCTTTCATCAGGTACAGAAACACCCATCTCAGAATCAATTGCATAAAGAAGCTCATATGTATCGAGGCTATCTGCTCCAAGATCTTCTCTAAATCTTGAATCCAGGCTAACTTTCTCTGCATCTACTTCCAGTTTGTCTGCAATAAGTCCTTTCAACTGTTCAAATAATTCGTCCATTCATTTACTCCTTGATAGATCATTAAGCCATTTCATCAAGCTCAATAACCTGTTTCCCTCTGTAAAAACCACATTTAGGGCATACTCTGTGACGCATAATCTTATTGCCACAGTTTGTGCATGACACTAGAGTATCAACACCCATCTTCATGTTGATGGATCTTCTTCTCCTGCTTCTGGCTTTTGATGTTTTATATTTAGGTACTGCCATCTCTTACCTCACTTCGCAGTATATCGGTGATTAAAATAACGTATACTGTATTTTTTGTCAATAACTGCTTATTTCAGTCCCGTTAAAAAAACGAATGAACTGATACATTTTTTCCGCTCAACTTTACTTTATCTGATATGACTTACCCCTTAAGAGCTTCTCAACATGGGGCGGTACCATTTGAGAAATATCAGAGTCAAACATGAGGAGTTCTTTTATAGATGATGATCTTAAAACAAAATATTTCGGATCTGTTGGAAGGAAAATGGTTTCCACCCCCGCGTTTAATTGTTTATTCATCATAGCAAGTTCAAACTCATATCCGAAATCGGCAGAATTTCTAACACCTCTCAGAATTACTTTAATATCATTACTCACTGCATAGTCTACGATGAGCCTATCCCACAAATGTACAGAGACTCCTGGCATATCTTTAATTGATTCACTAATCAGATCCAATCTTTCATCCGGACTGAGCAACGGTTTTTTTTGACTATTTACAGCGATAATAACATCGAGAGAGTCGAATAATGCCGCTCCCCTTCTTATAAGATTTATATGACCTTTAGTAGGGGGATCAAAAGTTCCCGGAAATACAGCTTTAACCATAAAAGAACTATATTTTATATTACAGAAAGGGTCAAATTGTTTTGACTTTTCACTTATGAAATTATAAACTTCCTTATGAATATGAAAAACTTAATTTTAATCTCAATAATGACACTATTT
>JADGDJ010000348.1 GCA_016744925.1 Spirochaetaceae bacterium | reverse complement strand
CTATAAACTTTAAAAAAAATATTAAAGAAAAAATATAATATGACGATAAGTCGGCTTTGTGAGGCATCACTTTAGTATAAAATCAAAAAAAAAGCTGTTTCAGTAAAATCCTGAAACAGCAAAATAATTTTAAGATTCTTATTTGTTTTTTTCTAAAAAAGAAAGATATTGTTTAGCCACAGGATCATTAGGTTCGATTTCAATTGCTGTTTTAAAATACGATTCTGCTTCTTCCAGTTTTCCGCTTTTAACGGCAAGAATTCCCATGTTTGATACTATTTTCATATTTTCAGGATCCATAATTAATGCTTTGTCGAGGTATTTCCGGCTGTCAGCTAAATTGAGAAGCTCCATCTCACATATTGCCAATTCGTTATATAAATCTGAATTGGGTTTTCCTAAGTTATTCGCTGTGAGGAAGGCATCTCTGGCTCTTTCATAGTTCCCCAGTTTTCGTTCACCCCACCCAAGAAGAAACCATCCATTCCAGACATCTTTATTTTTATCCAGGAACTCTTTTATTTTTATAATCCCTTCCTGGACATTATCACTGTGAATTAATTTGTAAGCTTCCTGAAAAAGAGAATCATTTAAGTTCATCACCTGTATCTCTTTCGCGAGACGTTCTGATTCTTCTACCTTATCTGGATCACTACCAAGCTTGGCATAGGTAGTGAAATCTTGTTCAGATAAAGTATAGTTTCCACATTTGTAGTAGAAAAAGGCCAAATAATACCAAATGAGTTCCGGTGGATTTTCCGATGATGCTATTTCTTTGAAAGCCGCTTCGGCCAATTCTTTGTATTTACTTTCAAAGTCTATATTGTCAATCGATTTAGCATATTCCCATCTCTGCTCGTATAATAGAGCCAGATTTAATTTTAGAATAGAATTCCTATTGTCCAGACCGCAGAGAGCTAGAAAGATTTCTTCTGCTAGCTCAAAATTTTTATCCTGGGCTTTAATAACAGCAGAATTTGTCAGATCAGAAATTATATCAGGTTTAACAGCTAATACAAAATTGCGAAAATAATCGCTGTCATCATGATCTGGGTGAAAAGCCAGTATTTTTAACATGGCTGCAATAATCATTTCCCATGAAAGATCTGAAGCATCCCATTCTTTTTGATTTTCAGGCGCCTCGACGGGCAGCATTATGTCTGGATCAATTACAAATTCTCCAATTGATTCACTAAAACCTTCCGGTATCGATATATATAAAATATTTTCCAGCGGATTTGTTCCGTCTATTTTTTCCAATTATTTCTCCGATTTATTTTGGTCGTGTAAGTGTCATATATTCATTTATAAGCAATCTGTATTCTATGGGTATTCCCTTGTCGGCAAATTTGAGACCTAAAACTGCAAGATCTTTTCTCCCTTCGACAGTTTCGGATCTTAAGCAAACCCCTGGAAGGTTGAATGTTCTTCTGCCATTATCATATTCTAGTCTCAAAACAACTGGTTTATTTAAGATAAATTTAGCATTGCCCATCAGGATTATTCTAGCACCGGAAAAGGATAAGTCTCGAAGAAGGCATTTTCTGGGCAAATTATCTACCAGTAAAAAAACTTTCTTTAAATCAATATTTAATTTCCGATTAGTCTCTTCAGTGAGGACAATTCTTTCTTCAGCCCGCATCTTGGAATTGGTTGCCGCATCGAGAATAGTACCTAAAATCTGGATTAAATCATCTGGCGGTCTGTTGGTGTATTGAATTGTTGCAAAATACAGATCCGGCTTCTCCTTGTTGATAGGAGAAAATCCGGTAATTTTTCCTTGAATAAAAAAAAGTATAGGATCAGTTGATCCGTTTTCCCAAAAGGCAAATCTAAGTGACATCATATTATTTTCATCGCTGAGTTGCTGAAATAGTACATCATTCATTGAGGCGATAATTTTTGCACCATTCATAGAGGACGAGTATATGACACACGGCTTCTGTCCCTGACGGTATTTGAAATATACCTGTCTTCCGTCGAGACCTGTTGCATTGATTAATTCTTTTGTGAATGTGACATCAACAGCTTTGTATGATTCATAATATTTATTTAATTGCTGGCTTGTTATAATAGACATATTTACCCGATTGATATTATTATGTTTTTTATATCTTGGTCAATGTTAAAACCATAATCATCAGGAGTAATAAATGCAATCAAAAATACCAGTAATCGGTATCGGTAATCCTTTAATGGATACAATAACTCATGTAGATTTTGAGGTCATTGAAATTCTTGGAGCAGAACCGGGGTCTATGAACCTAGTTGACCTTGAACAATTAAATACTGTTTTAACGAAAGTTGGTGAAGCTGTAGAAACACCGGGCGGAAGTTGTGCTAATACAATGAGAGGTCTTGCATGGCTTCTCGATAATGATAAAAACTTTTCTCTTCCTGTTTATTCAGGTGCTGTAGGAAAAGACAAATTAGCTGATCGATTATCTGTGGGACTGCAAGAGATCGGGGTCGAGCCTGCTCTTTCAAGAAAAGAACAGTCATCAACTGGTACTTCTGTTATTCTGGTAACTCCTGACAATGAGAGAACTATGTTTACATATCTCGGAGCCTGCAGGGATTATTCGGAAATGGATTCTCCTGTTGATTACCTGAATAAAAATCCTCTTTGGCTTCACATCGCAGGATATATGTGGGACACGGATAATCAGAAAAGTGCTATTAAATACACTGTAGAAAAAGCATTGAGCCATCATGTTAAAATTTCCTTTGATCTGGCTGATCCTTTTGTTGTTGAACGTTACCGCCATGAGTTTATAAACTGGCTACCAGGGAAAATCGATTTATTGTTTGCAAATAGAACGGAACTATCCTATTTGACTGGCCTCGATGGTGAAGATGAGGAAATTCTTGAAAAAGCCGGTAGGTATGCTGAGACGATTGTTATGAAAGTCGGCAAGAAGGGCTGCTGGGTGAGCCGTAAGGGCTATTCAATCCATTTTCCATGTGTTGATATCGCTCCTCCTTCTGATACAACAGGTGCTGGTGATTCGTTTGCTTCAGGCTTTCTCTATGGGATAGTAAAAGGTGAGACTTTTCATGATTGCGCTGATATTGCCAATCGTATTGCTTCGGGAATTGTTACGGTTGAAGGCTGTGATTATTCAAATATAGATAGAAATTACGTTCTGGGTAAGTAAAATTCAGGTGGATTAAAAAAAACCCGCAATGCCGTTCGAGTATGATCCTCTTGAACTCTAACGTTCAAGTGGGCTTCTGTTCCATAGCATCCTGTTTCTCCGCAAGGGATAGCAATTCAGCTGTAGGCATAAAGAATCCCGTGGATAAAAATTGACCCAAGAGAATATCTCTGATCACGAACACCGCAGGCAAATATTACTAAATATTCCTGTCGATCAATTCAATTAAATCTTCGGTAATCTTTCCTATTTCATCAGCATCCTGTGCTGTAATAGAATAGGGGAGTCCCTTCTTCATTTTTTCCTTCATAAG
>JADGDJ010000090.1:14432-16386 GCA_016744925.1 Spirochaetaceae bacterium | reverse complement strand
ATAAATTTTTGAAAAAATCTTTTTCTTTCTTTCTCATCTGTAGCATACTTTGGTATATATCGTCATTTTTTTCACTATAAATAATTCTTTTTTATGTATATCCTTTTAATATGTTCGACCATGAAAAACACTGTTATACCGTTTCAGAAGTGACGGCTACTATAAAAATGCTTCTCGAATCGCAATTTCCCCAAATCCAGATAGAGGGAGAAATTTCTAATTTCAGACCATCTGGTGCAGGGCACTGTTATTTTACTCTGAAAGATAACAATTCCATGATACAAGCTGTTATATTCCGGAACGATGCTGTGAGATTGAATTTCAAGCCCTCTGATGGAATGAAGATAAAGGCTACGGGAAGAATTACGGTTTATCCCCAAAGAGGAAACTACCAGATAATCTGTAGTAAACTCGAAGAGCATGGCAAAGGCAATATTCTGGAAATTCTCGAAGAGAGAAAGCGGAGACTGGCGGCTGAGGGACTATTTGATGGTAAATACAAAAAAGAGATCCCCGGCTTCCCCGAAGAAATTCTCGTGATAACGTCTCCGACTGGTGCTGCTGTGAGAGATATTCTTCAGGTTTTAAAAAGACGTAATTCCAAAGTTCATATAAAGATCCTGCCCTGTGCTGTACAGGGAGAGCATGCGGCTGCCCAGATTGTGAAAATGATTGAGCTGGCCAACAAAAACAAATTCGGTGATCTCATTGTTCTCGCCAGGGGCGGTGGATCTCTGGAGGACCTGCTCCCCTTCTCCGATGAAAAAGTTGTGAGGGCAATTTCATCCTCTTTTATTCCCCTCATAACAGGAATTGGACATGAAATTGATTTTTCACTCTCTGATTTTGTTTCCGACCTTAGAGCTGCAACACCTTCAGCTGC
The DNA here is from genome assembly GCA_016744925.1 of Spirochaetaceae bacterium. Taxonomy (GTDB): domain Bacteria; phylum Spirochaetota; class Spirochaetia; order DSM-2461; family DSM-2461; genus Spirochaeta_F. The sequence continues at coordinate 15,503 of JADGDJ010000090.1, read as the reverse complement.
TGCCGAGCTTGTTTGTGAGAGTTCCGGAGAGACCCTAAACACTCTTAAAAAATACAAAAGTGAAATGACTTTTGCCCTTCAGTCCCGGATTACACTACTCAAAGAGAGATTGAAACCATTCAGGAAACAGGAAATTTCTATTCATTTCAAACGATATCTCGATCCTTTAATTCAATCGGTTGATGAGGCAAAAGAGTCAATGATAAGAGAATTAGGCGAACAACTGACCGAAGAGAAATATAAATTAAAAATAATAAAAACAGAATTGGAAGCCAATTCCCCATTGGAAATATTAAAAAAGGGATATTCACATGTTACGGATAAGAGGGGAAACTCTGTAAAGGATTCCCATCTCCTAAAAAAAGGAGACAAGCTCAATATACGATTTGCGGAGGGAACAGCCCTGACTGCTGTAGAGGATATACAATGAAAGAACAAAATTTTGAAGATAAACTGAAAGAACTGGAAACGATAAACAACATGATAAAGTCAGGAGAATTAGCTCTCAATGATACTGTAACTTCTTTTGAAAAGGGAATGAAAATTGCCGGAGAACTTGAAAAAGAGATCAATCTGATTGAAAGAAAAGTGGAAATTCTGGTGGGCGAATCGGAATTTAAAAATTTTCAGGAATAATGATAAAATCACCGGCTGATACACTATTTTTTTCAAACCACCCCTGATTCATCTCCAAAGCATACATGACTGATCTCGTAGAGGAGACCGAATCTTCATCGAGAGGATACATTTTATGTAACTCTTTTATTTCTCCACTGCGAGAGATATAGGCAATTGAAAGTGGAATCAAAGTGTTTTTCATCCAGAACGAGAGCTTCTGCTCATCTTTAAATATAAAAAGCATTCCGGAATTTTCTTCAAGAGATTTGCGATGCATCAGTCCCATAGCGCGTAATTGCTCAGTATCAGCGATTTCTACATCGATTGTTTTATCAGATATTTGGAGCTTTACAGTCTCAGCTTCCCCTTTGCAGGAAAATACAACAACGAGCGATATTAATATAATTAAAAATTTTTTCATATAAGTTCCTACCTCAAAAGGAATCGAGAAAA
>JADGDJ010000090.1:7072-14422 GCA_016744925.1 Spirochaetaceae bacterium | reverse complement strand
TTCCTGAGATTTTATTAATTCAGATTCTGCTATAAGCGAACTAAAGACATCCATATTCACATATTTAACAGTGAGGGGATATTCGAGAGAAATCCTCTTTTCCCCTTCTTCCCAGATCATTCCTGTGGGGTCCAGTGAATCAGGATTCCCGAATTTAGTTGTAAACCTGGTTTGAAAAGTATAAAAATCAATAATATCCCGATCCATAATCAGTGTTATCTGGTAGAGTGTTTCTTCATAAAATATGAAATAAGCCCGTTCTATGAAACCATTTCCCGCTGTATCGATGATACTTTTATCCGGTGTGAGCATCATACTGACGTCGGGATCACCACGATAGGCGAAATAACTATCGGATTTGAGCTTGTTTTTCACAACTTCCAGTGAATCTCCAAAAATAAAATCGTGGAATCCTCCAGGGATGGGTTCATAAGTCTCCTGACTGAAGATCCTGAGAGTAACTGTAATAAAAATCAACATTGAAACATAGGTACTTTTTTTTCTGAACATACACTTTTCTATCGGCTGATTATTCAAAGTCATTGATTTATTTTCCTCACGAAGTATTATAGAAGTATGAACCGTTTAATAAACTGCCTCTTTTTCCTGCCACTATTTTCCCTGGCTGCACAGACAATCCCATCGGAAGTCATTGAGGAGAACTATTACTTAAGCAGCGACTATATCCGCTCTGATCTTTTTCTCGAGCAGGATCTCATTTACGACAGAGATGTCGATTTTGCTCAGGGTCTGGAACTGATCTGTTATCAGGATAAAGTTAAAGCAGAGATAGGTGATTACGATACTCTATACACTCCTCTCGATCTCGATAATGTTCCTTCGGGAATTTATAATGTACAACTTTCAAAAACAGGCTTCCACACTATAGAATTTCAGGTCAATATATCTTCTGACAAGAGAACCTCAGTCATTGTAAACCTCAAACCGCTGACTGGATTATTAAACATAAAAGGACTTCCCGAAAAAGCAGTTGTGTACATTAATAATCACAAGATAGATATTCTCGATGATGAAGTTGCCATTGGAGAAAATTATATCCGGATTTCTGCATTCGGCTACGAAGACTTCATCGATATCCTCAACTTTAAAGGAGAATCTGATTTCATTTACAGCCCTGAGTTTATACAAAAAGATTTTCAATTGAGAGAAATGACTCTTAGTAGAGATATCCTCTGGACGAATGACAGCAAATCCCAGAAAATATCAAAAATATCCATTGTGGCAGATGCTCACGGTAAGGGTTCAATATCCATTAGAAGGGCTTCGGATAACAGGATTGTAGAGAGTTCCGATATTACTTTTGAAAAGCCCCAAACTGATTATATATTCAATTTAGACAGACATGCCTCCCATTCAGATGATCAATATGTGGTTACCGTAGCCGGTACTGACGATATAAACAGCACTATCTTAGAAAAAGTAATACTTGTAAAACAGGGAACCAAATCTACCTGGAGGAATAACTTCAGCGGCTTCGGTGGATTTCTCTTTTCTCCAACAGCAGAAATACTGCCTAAGAGTGTCACACAATTACAGACAACTGTGAGTTCCATTTTTTCTACAGACTCTTTAGATAACCTCTATACTCCTGCATTATTTAGCCTCAGAACCAGTTTCCTTGAGAACCTGGAGATTTCTATTGGAATAGGGCTATATGTTTCTCACCTGCAGAATGAAACATCTCTGGATATTTTCGCTTCAGGAAAATATGCTTTTATCAATCAAAATGATTGGAGGGGATTCTCCATGGCAGCCGGTGTGTCACTCAATTACAATGGAAAGATCTCTTCTTTCGGAGATATTCCCTCCTATGATTCCTTTGCAGGTCTTACTGGAATCTCGCTGATAATTCCCATGGAATATCGCCTGGGGAAATTGTCTTTTCACTTGTCGCCGGAAATTAAAATTTCACCGTCCATTCCCGGAACTGAAACATCGGGGTTCGGTGACGGCTCTCTTTATGTGTGGAATTATTTTAAAACAGCAGTTTCTCTGGATTTCGGAAACTTTTCTACAGCATTGTCCGCTGCTCTTCAAAGCCCTTTGTATGATGGAAGTTATAACAAATGGCCGATTTTTCTCGGTTTGGATTTTAACACCACTCCCGGTGATACAGGATTTTCCTTATCACTTTTTGGAGGATTCCGCTATGTATCAGGAGAAGAGACAGAGATAACAAGTGGTATAAGCGCCGGATTTATATTTTAGAATAGAGATAGAGAAAGTAAATGAGTAAAAGAGATAAAAATACAATTGCCGAGTAAGCAAAAAATTTTGAAAATCGGAGTAAGTCCTCTTTCCTTTTTTTCTTTCTTCTGTGCGGAGGTACCACCTTATCTTCCAGGTATCCACAGACGGGACAACCTTTGATGAACTCGGCACCTTTACCAGTATAGGCACAGATAGGACACCTCACGGCACGGAAGAACCGTCCGCAACCGGGACAGCGCTCTTCATCGGGACTTACTGATTCCCCACAGTTATCACAATGAAAGGACTTAGCCATTGAAAGAATCCCTGTACCATCGATAACATTCTCTCAGCTTCAAAGGATTCCCAATTATAGAAGACCTGTTTTCCTTTTCCGATTCCCTTTTATCGAGATTCATATAATACTCTCCCGAGCCTTCAGGTAGAACAATAACAGTCTCACTCTCCCCTTCAACAATGACTTTGATATAGGGAGAACTATCAGAAAAAGTCATTAGCGAATCACTCAGTTGACAGGATCCGGAAAATGAAAGTTCACTATGGGTAAAGTCAATATCGACTCTTTTGTCTTTATATAAAAGACAAATACTTTCTCCATTTTTTGATGAGCTTTCTGGAATCCCCAATAATCTAATCAATGAGAGAAGAACATCATCACGTTTAAACATGTCCCGATTAATCTGAAGGGCAAGATTTTTAATATGCGCTTCCTTTCTTTTCAATTCTCTGAGGATGGGATGATATAAAAATTGTATCGCCACAAAAACTTCTGTGATATACCGTCTCTCATCGCTTAATTCTTCTATAGTTATTTCTTTCAGTTCCATTATTTCAACCTAATCGCCAATATAGTTGTATCGTCATATTGTTTCGTTTCTTTTATGTGTGTGAAATACATATATTCCGGAAATTCCGGATGATCAACAGGATGATGGAAATACTCAGCATATTGATCAAAGTGTTTTTTTAAAAACTCATTAAATTTTCTATACACAAGTATTTTATCACTTGGCCCCGCGTCGGGATCGGGAAACAAACGATAAACAAGATCGACAGATAATATTCCAATAACACCATCTTCCAATGAATCATCACATCCGGTAAAGTCAAAAGTCAGTTTCTTATCTGGAAAGGGATTGTGATTATGCACTATTTCATAACCTTGTCCATTGAGTATGGAATTGAGTATATTGTCGATCCTGACCAATCCCAATTCTTCCACTTTGGCATCTATTAAATGAGTGTCTGTGTCCCTTTTTTCTTTGGCTCCCTCAACTCCTGCAAAATCACAACCTTCACATTTAATGATTTCAAGATCCGTATTTCTTAAATCCCGTTGAGACTCTTCAATACCATCAGTAAATAGAAAAAGGATATCTTCTCTTTGAAAAGTGTGGGTCTCCTGTTTGAATCCCCCCTTCATATTGACCAGGTCTGTTGGAAAAGGTCCCGCTGCAGGTGATTCATCCAATTCAAGAGAATCCATAGCTCTTTTCGAAGCATCAAAATAATGCAGGACATTATCTCCGGCATTACTCATCCAGGTTTTTCCCGTTTTTGTATTGATGATAATGATTGTAAAGGCAGCGAATTTGCCTTTAAAGTTCAATTTATCATAGAGATCATTAACATCTTCCACCATTTTATTCAGATGTATTCCATCGCGTTTTAAATCGAGGTTTTTACAATAATTGTCAAAAACCGTAGCTACGACAACCATCAACAGGGAAGCCGGTATATCTTTACCGGAAATATCACATTTAATACAGGCATAGTGATTCTCATCAATTTGCGTATAATTGAAATAGTCTCCCGAGACTTCTTTCGCACCTTTGTAATAACCGTAGAAGTCAGCGTTATCGCTCAATGTTTCACCGGTTGGCAGTTTTCTCTCCTGGCCAGAGGGAACAGGTTCCAGTCTGACAAATTTCTTCTGAATTTCCGCACCTAAGGTAACCTGTTGACTGGCTACGGCAGCTTTGATCAATCCCGATGTCATTTCATTGACAGTTTCCGCCAAGTCATATAATTCATCTTTAGACTTCACTATGATTTTTTTCTCTGTAAGCTTTGTGATATCACCAGCATCACGGATCAGTTCAACTCCCGCAACGAGTTTCTTAATGGGATTAATCATCGTATTTGCCAGAATCATGGCTCCCACGACTCCCAGCGCCAAGGCGGCCAGGGAGATAAAAATTGTTCTTCGAATCAAGTTGATTATTGTTTCATCAATCTGATCCAGAATGAGTTCTACTGAAACCCCTAATCTGATTGAGCCACGATAAAATGTTTCGGAAACAGAATCCTGATAGACGATAGGCCTATAAAAAATATAATTCATCTGATCGCGACTCAATTCTTCGGGAATATACTGAGGAAAAATCTTTGAAATATTGGAAATCTGGGTCAGACTCTCATCGAGCTGTTCCGAAAGGACACGGATATCATCATTGATGAGGTTAATTTCTTCAGCTGAAGCTCCGGAAAGGGCTAATTGCACCCCTTTTCGTCTCAACTCATCGATCATAGCCGGAATATCTCCAACACTAATCTTACCCGTCTGATTTATAGTTTCAGCCACAGTGATCAATTCTTCTGATATTTCATCAAAGATCTGTTTTTCACCACCGATTGTATATTCATCGATAAGACCTGCTTCGTCGAGTAATCCGGCAATTTCAATTTTATCACGAACTTCGGCGCTATCATTCAGATCGTAAACACCATCAGAATTGGTATAAACCGAAGATAGAGCCATAATATTGTTTTCATCTACCAGATCAGACAATATGTCATATTCTGCCGGAGTGAGTGTCCCGGGAAGAGTAAATTTATTGGAAATATTGGTATCATTATGCGCCCAGATATAATCATAAACTCCCGGATCATCTAATCCGGCACCGGTGATAGTTGTATAGAGTGCCTCATCCATAGCTGAGATCTGTTTGGGCAGAACATTTAGTCCGAGACTTCTATCGAGACCGGATAACTGGAGGGAGTTTTCAGCACTGGATACCAGTGTTTCCAAAAGCAGTTCACCTCTCTGTTTCATACTCTCACCGAGGTTTTTCTTCTGCTGATCAATCATGTACAGTCCAAGAGAGATGGCAATCATCAGAATAACGGCGATCACCAGAGAGAGAAGAGCCATGATGAATTTCATCCGCAACCCGACACCTTTTCGCTTCATATTTTTCAACCTCTCCTTCTTTAACTCTTCGGTCAATAACGATCCTTCGAACAGCGCTTTACTATTATAGGCCAGATCATTGATCTCCCGACTGATCTGAATCAACTTAAGTGAAGACAATGTTATGATCAGAGCGAGCAATATAACAACGCTTATAGCCAGGATTATATTTCCCGGTACCGACCGGATTTTATAGGGAATAACATCCCAGATAGATTTATAATCAGTGGAAAAGTCTCCGAATTTGACAACTCCCGTCGATTCGAATTTGAGCTGCCTACGGGCGAAGACAATTCCCCGCTGAGGATGTTCCACTGCTATTTGATACACACCGCCTTCGATGTCATCAATAAGCGGACCGGAGATTGTTCTGTCGTCTATGACCCGATAATCATTATCGGAGAGGTTAAACTGAAGATCCCACGGGCGTTTTCCATCCTTATCTATAATCACAGAAGTGATGTCACCCTGGGTTTTAAATCCCCGTCCCCGAATGGTAAGTTTAACGCGGAGAAGATCATCTGTCACAGAAGTGATATTGCTTATATAGGTGACAGGCAAATATTTATTCAACCTGAATACCTGTATGGAAGGTTTACTTTTATTCCCCGCCGTATCTTCTGCAATAACCGTAATTCCCCAATAACCATTATCAAAATTATCTATGGGAACCGATCTGCTAAGATTCACTTCTGTCGATGGAGTACTGTAGGTCATTCTCGTATAGGAAGAATCCAAAATATCTGCACCGAGAAAACTCACCTGATAAAAATATCGGTTAATATCTTCATCGAGGGGATCATCCCATTTGAGGTTAAAGGTATTTGACAAAGCATATCCAAAGGGATCTGTAGCAGTTTCCGTAAAAATGACTTCTTCCGGAGGTGTTATATCATAGTAAAAGCTTATCTGTGAAGGATCGGACCAGTTGAGAGCGTAGTCCTCTGCAATCACGTTGAAATACCAAAACCCTTCTTCGGTCGCCTGAAATGTAGCTCTCCTTTTAAGAGGATCTCCTCTTAGATCCAATTTTTGAGGAGGGACCTCTTCAGGATCTCTGGTCCAAAGGTAGCTGTATCCCCTGATAAAAGAAGAGTCTTTTGGTTCAGGCCAGGTATAGAGAGGAAATTCTTCCGAAGAACGGCGTCCATAAGTATAATTTATCGCACTGATCCTGGGAGATAAAACACTCTGGTCCGGACTGAGAATGACGGTTCGATTTCTGTTCCCAGAGATATTTTCCCAGGCGATCAACAACTTCTCTTCATCATTTTCTCCAAGGAATGGGACAAAATAACCATATGTTGAATCGCCGTTCATTGTGCTGACAATATCATCATCCCAGAATTGCCCACTCTTCTGAGCCATAATGACCCGGTTTCCATCACGGTTGTCAAACCAGAGAAGGACTTCCTCTCCTTCAATTTTCTGAATTCGGGGAAATGCCGAAATTCGAAAATCATCTGTGACAATATCCACATCGGATATTATCCTTCCGTTTTCATCGAGCTGGATATAATAAACACGGCTGTTTAGACCAAATTCATTTCTTTCCCAGACCAGGGAAAGATGATCTCCCATAGGGGAAAGAAAAGGCCGCTGGTTTGTAAAATCGCTATAGTCTATTTCAGGATTGGAGGGATCAATAAAATCGGTCAACAAAATTGTGTCACCCCATTCTCCTGTATCTCCATCTCTTTTCATGAGAAAAAGCTGAAAATTCACACTGGAGAGAATTGCCTGAAAAACGACATATTCATCACCGTTCCACTCTGTGTAATAAGGGAGAAAACTCTGAAGCAGCGAATCATTTTCCACAAATCGATCAAGGGAGGTCCAGGTCTCACCATCGTCCGACTCAGAATAATAGATGGAAAGTGTACCGGGGAGTCCCTCGATAAACAGGTCAGCTTTTTGTGTAGCAA
>JADGDJ010000090.1:0-7062 GCA_016744925.1 Spirochaetaceae bacterium | reverse complement strand
TTTCAGATACATTCTCGGGGCGACAATTGTGCTCTCGGAAATTAATTCCGATGTCTGCTCAAAAGTTTTTCCCCTATCGAGGGACCTGTAAAATTTGAGAGTATGCTCGCTATCGGCAAATGCAACGATTATGTCTCCACGGGAATTGACGACCAGTGAAAAAAGCGATACTTTCTGGTCCCAAGTAAAGGGAAGTGCACCGGTAATGCTGACTTTTTCTTCCCAGATTAAACCATCTGTTGAAACTGTGCTGTAAAGAGAGAGTAAACCGCTGTTATCACTGCTCTCGTCGTATTCCTGCCAGACAGAGACGATGAGCCCGTCTCCCGTTTGAATCTGGGGAAAATAGCTACTCTCGGCGATGATACTGGGAGATTCCCAAAAAAATTCTATGGCATAGAGATTAAGGATTGTTCCGAAGAAGACAAATATAGCTATTGATGCCTTTAAATTTGAAGTTTTAATTTCACCCTCTCCTCCAGTTTTAGAAGCGGTGAATAATTGGCGCTTCTGCTATCTTTTTTCAATTCCAGTATAATCGTGTAGGCACTCAGGTAGTTTGCCTGTTCATACAATTCCTGAGCTTCCCTGAACCTATTCTCAAGAGCTGTCGGCAGAACGATAGTCGCCTGACCACCACCTTCTATTTGAATACGATCTTTTAGTGAGATTGCCTGAGCATTATCAGGATTCAATGCTATAGCCTGATTCAGCCAGGTCAAAGCAATCTCAAACTGGGCTCGAACGTTATTTTCAACAATGACCAGAGCCTGCCCATACAAGGTGATGCTCTCTCGCAAATCGGCGGGATTGGGAGGTCTTTTTCTCGTTTTTAATATATCGTATTCCGCTCTGGTAATTTTATTCTGTAATCCCGGATATTTGGAATCAATTTTACTGAGGTCGATTAATTCCACATAACCCTCACCCTGAGTTGACTTGTTGGAGGACTGCAGTTTTTCCCAGGCATCATCTATTCTGTTGGAAAAGTTCGCTTTGAACTGCTCTGGATCAATAAGCTGTGCTATTCTCAAACGCAAAAGGCTGGCCGATTCATTTCTGGGCATATATATTTCTACATTTTCGATATTTTCAATAGCCTGATTCAGAATTTCGACCCCTGAATCTCTTTCGCCACGACTGAGTAAATTCACACCTTTATTGAAATTCCCATAGGCGAGATTGAGAAACTGAGTCATTTCGTCGTAGAGAGGTTCTGTTTTACTAATTGATCTTCCCCTGTCAAACTGCAATGCGAGATCGACGAGAGCCATCCAGTATTGAACTTCAGGATGCTCCTCCGAATTTGTTGTAAGCCACCTATTCTGCGCCCGTTCAAGTAAAACACGGCTTCTGGTATATTGTCTATTCACATAGGCTTCTTTACCCTGATTGATGTAAATTCGCACATCGGCAACGACGAGTCTGTTTTCTCCATCGAGAAGTGCCTGCTGTAAACTTGCCAGATCTTCATCGACATTGATCCTCAATTCCAGATCCTCTTGAAAACTAAAGGATTGATAAAAGGCATTATTGGCATCTTTCAAGCTCTCACGAGCTCTGTCGTAACTAGCTCTATCGGCTCTTGAACTATTCACAATGGATCTGACAGTATCGAGAAGTTTATTTCCCTGATTCTCATATCCATCGGCTTTGAAGATGTTGTCTCTGGCGAGGATTTCTTCCTCATCGACCTGCTCTGAAAGTTCACTGATCCGAGGTAAAATCAATTCAGTCTTTACGAGAAATTCTTGTATTTCAGAATTTTCGGTAATCTCGAGATCACTATTTTTAAAAGTGTCGATTATATTTTGAGTATCATTTATGAGAATCGATAGATTCTCTAAAAGTTCTATCAGGTTTGGAAGCGCCAGATCGGGGAATGTAGACATAAGCAGATCATCCCCGGTGTAGGCGACGACCTCATCATCTATGATACCGTCTATCAAAGTTCTATAACCGGTAAAATCATCTACATATGCAGCGAGTTCTGAAGTAATTCTTTTGTATTCCTCATCTGTCAACCTGGTGAGGATGTCGAGATTCATTCTTTTCATTTCATTTTTCATCGACGAGAGATCGACTCTGACCAGCTGAGAAATATCCTCGGCGGATTCGGAGAATGCCTGATAACCTTCGAGCCAGTCAATGGAATCTCCGATTGTCCGCCAGAGAGATTCCTCTGCATCGAGAAGAGGTAGATCAGCGACTAATTTCAATCTTAAATCGTAAAGATCCTCTATTGATTCAACATCCAGAACCTCATAACCTTCTAATTTTCTCCTCAGTTCAATCATTTTGCTATAGGAATCAGTCACCCGGGCATTAATCCTTGCATCGACGAGATTACCATAGAACTTTTCAATCAAAGAGGCACTATATTCATCGGGATTGAGAGACGCATCCAGATTGATTCTCTTATTGAGCATTTCATATATGGAAATATTGTATCTCGCATAATTTAAAGTATCCTCCAGATAGAGTTCCGATAAGTCTAAACTCCCGCTTTGATAGGCTATCATAGCCGCCTTATAAGACTCATTCATTCTCAGATCCATCTGATCTGCAAGAGAGAGGAACTGTTCTTCCCAGAAGATGTCTGTAGTACTGATAATCCCTTCAAAAAACTCCACATCATTCCTTCCATTGAGAAGGAATCGAGCAAAGTCGAGAAAAAATCTCTCCGGGGCATTTTTATCAGAGGCAACAATGATTTTTAAATTTTCATCTATCAGATTACTTTTTGAGGAAAAAACAGAACGCTCGGCACTGTATTTATTAAATATCCCAACAAGAGTAGCAAGAGAGGTTTCAAGTCCTTCAGAAGTAGAGCTGTTAATAGATAATTTTATAGAATTCACTCCCCCTACGAGCTCTTTTCCCGTTTCAAGATAATTTAAGGCCCCTTTATAGATCTCATCAATAGCTCTGTATACGATAGATTTATCTATTTCCGTTACCAGGGATGATTCATCATAGGTCTGCTTACCCAGTTCGAATCCCGTTTCGTATAAAACGAGTGCGTTGTTGTACTCATGGAAATCTAATTGTATTTTGGCTTCATCCATAATCTCGCGTAAACGGATTTTATTGTATATGAGTTCCATTGAAATTCTTGCCGTTCTGAGAGCCTGCTTCGCCACTTCATTGGGATTTTTCTCAAGAGCTTCCATCTCTTCGATCAGTTCCAGTGCTCTTTTGGGATCTTCATCTTCATAGAGTGCTGTCAACAGATCACGATATTTTTCATTGTACTGATTTCTGATCTCTGTAATTTTATCCATCAAATCGACTGCCTGATCCAGACGATCGGGATTATTCTCAACAACTTCTGTTAAAATAAGTATGGCGCTGTCGTAATCCTGTTCATTAAAATAGGCCTGAGCTTCTTTTATTCTATCATTGAGCTCTTTATTTGTAAGTTCCTCAGAATGGAGAGAGAGCGGTAGCGTCACAACTATAATGAGTAATACTATCACTTTTCTGAAACTGAGAAATAAATTCACTATATAAACTTCCAAAATCCTATTAATGTTAATACCTAATGTATACCATTATCGGCAATTTATTTATCTTCCTAGATAAAAGTACGAACTGTATATATACTGAAGTTAGGAAAATGAAAGTAAAAATAGCGGCTCTCACATTTTTTATACTATCTCTGTTTAATTTATCAGCTGATGACTTCAGTGATTATTACAGCTCCTGGTCTTCAATGTTCGGTATTGACTCCAATTCGGGAACCAATTCATTTCTCATCCTGCTTATACCTTCAGGGGGTAAACACGAGGGGATGGCAACAGCCTATACGGCCATTGCCATTGATTCGGGATTTATCGATTCCAATCCGGCAGCCAGCTCTCTCTTAGACGATACAGAGCTCTCTTTCCTTCATAATGACTGGATTAATGATGTCAATATAGAAAGTGTCATTTACGCTACACGAATCAATAATATGGGCTTTGGATTTTCGGGAAAAATGATGTACCTCCCTTTTACAGGCGTTGATGACTGGGGAAACCGCTATTCTAATGATTACACTTCGGAATATGCAACAGGTTATTATTGGGAAGCTGTCGGTACTGCCAACTTTTCCTATAATTTTCTGAAAAATTATTACTTTGACGGTGTCAGTATCGGTGGAAATTTTAAAGTCGCCTATAGAAATATTCCCCGATCCATTGCATCAGACCAGTCTGCACTGGCCCTGATGGGTGACGTGGGCATTATGACACGCTTCAATTTTCTCAAAACATATTTTTCAAGAGATAAAAACTTCTCTCTCGGCGTCTCATTAAAAAACGTCGGTACCGAATTTATAACTGATCCAGACCCTCTTCCTTCGAGGTTCAGCGCCGGACTTGCTTACAGTCCCATAAGACCACTCACACTGGCTTTTGATTTCAATTATCCTTTCAATCTGGATGGATCGGATCACGAAAATGCATATTTTGCAGTGGGTATGGATTTAACACTTACGAATTTCCTCTCCATGCAGAGTGGAATATTACTCAAATCGGGACTACCGAGATTTACAATAGGGACAGCTCTGGAGATGGAAAAAATTGATTTTGTGATCAATTACACTTTGGATCTTACGACACAATTCAACGAGCTCGATAGAATCAGTCTCGAGGTGCGACTCAATATGGGTGATTACGGGCGTAAAGAGAGAGAAGAACAGGCGGAAGTTCTCTATATAGAAGGCCTGAAACTCTATGCGGAAGGTGATTTTGTCGAAGCTATAAAGAAATGGGAATCCTGCCTGGAATTAAACCCTGTTTTCAATCCTGCCAGCGAGATGATCGACACGGCCTACAATTCATTCAGATTGCAGGAAGAGATGCTTGAAAAACAAACTGCTAATTAATCATTCTTCAACTGACAACATTTTACTAATGACTTCATTCTGCTGCATCTTCGCATAAGCTAAAGCGGACATTCCCAATTTATCAGTTTGACCGGGGTCTGCTCCCGCCTCGACAATCAACTTAACAATTTCAACATTGTTGTGTCCTGAAGCTAAAATGAGCGCTGTTTGGCCGTTTTTGCTTTTTATCTCCAAATCCGGTTCATACCCGAGAATAAAACAAACAATTTCATAATCATCTTCAGATACGGCATCAATAAGAGCCGTATCATTTCTATCACCACTTACAGCATTGATATCAGCTCCAGCCTGCATGAGCAGTTTCATCATGGGGAGTCTTCTTTTTCTCGCTGCCCAACAGATAAGAGGAACGCCATTTTTATCACAGTCGAGAGGTGTAAACCCTGCGTCGAGATAAATCCCGGCCAAAAGGCAATCACCCTCTTTTACAACTTCAAAAAATGCTGTTAATGTCACATCCATATTGAGGTCGATCAATGTCCTTTTAGCCATTTCCATGGAGGCTTTTATCATCCATTTGCTGTTGTAATCTTTGTAATATTCTACGAGATCATCGAGTATCCGGCTCAATCTGTATGCCTTCGTCCATTGAGGAGCATTTTCCTCAGAGGAATATATGTGAACATCAAGATCTTTCCCCGAAGCATATCCGAGAACATATGGAACCCATTTACTGCTCGATGATTTTGTCGAAAGAGCCAATAGGAAATTCTCAGAATGGGAGATCATCTCTGTAAAATTATTGTCACTGCCCGGTTCCCATTGGGAATCCACGGCAAATCCCACATATTCAATATAGTACTCTTCTGAAATAGGTGAGAATTTAAATAGAAACTCGATATCATCTTTGTCGTAGAATATTGTTAATTTCATTTTTCCCTTTTTAACTTTATCGGTAATTGTATAGGAATTTTTTAGCACTTCATGATAAAGTCTGATTGTGGAAGACCAGACTCTTAAAATAAAAAACTTTATTATAGATATTTCTCGGATCCAGGAAAAAAATTCCTTTGATTTCCATTCTATAAATGAGTGTATAAAAGAGTATGATTTTTCTGTCAGCGAGAAGGATCAGTTAGAACAGATTCATCTGAGTCACAAGAACAGATCTGAAGAATCCCTACATGCAAAAAATCTGAATAGTGCCATTATCTCTATGGAAAGAGCCGTTGAGATAAATCCTCTTTCCGATGAATATCGCAACCATATGGCACAATTGTACCTGATGAGAGCAAATCGTGAGGGTTTTAAGAAATCTGATCGGGATCTGGCGTATAACTCTGCGAATTTCTCATTGAAGCTCAATAAAAACAATCCTATTGCCTCATCTCTTCTCAAAGAGATCCGCAAAAAAGACCATAAAATAAGCGGCAGGGATCTGAACAGAAAGCTAATCCCTCCCTTAGCAGCGATATTTGTCATCCTTGCCCTGGCTATTTTTATGAAGAGCCCCTTCACCATTCCCTTTCTCAGCAAAGAATCGGAAAGTATAGATGAAGAGTGGATAAAACCTGAAGTTTTGAAGACCAAGCCATTTACGGAAAGAAAAATAGACCTTGAAATATTGAGTTCTCTCAGTAGGGATTTTGATATTCAATTCTCAAAATCTCTCATTGCAAAAACGAATGGTTCTTATTCCTATACAATACAAGGAGAAATACAGTCTCCTGAAGAAGCTTTGGAATCAGCAGATCTCAGAGTGAATTTTATTGGATATGAAGGAAATCTATTATTTAAAAAAGAATTTCCCCTTGTCCGTGAAGACCAGATAATACTTCCCGGGGAATCCATAATGATCGATGAGTTTTTTTACATACACTACCTGCCACCGGATATCGATAAAATAACTATTAATTTGACCAATATCAGCTTTACTGAAGATTTTATCTCCAACTCCTCTTCTGAGGCAATTTATCTCCAATGGGATGCCTACAGACCGGAGGGCACAAACATTTCTCTGATTTTAAAAAATGACTCCATTATTAAAAGCTATTCCGGCTCTTATCTGAATATGAAGATTGAGCTGAACAATAATGGCACAGAAGAGATCAAAAATCTCGAAGTGGAACTGGGATGGAAAGATAAATATGGTACAGTGCTGCTCGAGAGACCGGAAGTTCTCATCCGTAAGGACAGTCTCCCTCTCTCTACAGGGAAAAACAGAATATATT
>JADGDJ010000347.1 GCA_016744925.1 Spirochaetaceae bacterium | reverse complement strand
GACAATCCCTGTAACAGCAGATTTATCATACCTGCAACGGTATCAACTGCGAGGATATATTTACTTTTCCTCCACAGTCTGCACACGGCGGAGTTCATCTCCAATGCAAAATCCTTTAGTTTAGCCGCCCATTGCTGTTTACCGGCTTTCTCCAGCAACTTCACTGGTAAAGGAAGGATAAAGGCTGTCTTGAATATTGCCAAAAGAAAAAACATCGTAACAATCACCGAGACACACAAACCGCCATAAAGCATAGAATCTATCGCTGTACCAGTAAAAAATGCCCCCTCTTTTAATGACATATAAACCAAAGCCCAAATAGAAACAGATATTGATGTAAGAAGATATTCGACAAATCTGGTCATAATAATGGCTGTAGAAACATCTGCTTTTACCCCTCTATCTGTTAGCTGATAGATCTGATAGGGCTGCCCCCCGGCAGCAAAAGGGGTAATATTGGAATAAAAACAACCGAGAATCCCATTTGCAGCCCGATCAATGAGAGTCACATTATAACCGAATGGAGAAGTCACAATTTTCAATCTCAAGGCGTCCACCAAATAGATTACAAAATAAAATGAAAAACATAGAGGGATCAGCCACAAAGGTGTTTCCAGAAGTATATTCTTTAATGTAAAAAAATCATTATTGAAGGTCAGCAGCAAAGTTATTCCCAATCCGGAAACCAGTGCCAGTATTAGATTTCTTTTCATGTTTTCTCTTTTTTTCATGAAACTCTCTGTTCCTTTAAAATAGCACTGGTTATTGACTCTGTTCCGCTCTTCAGATCCAGCTCAACGAGTCGATCCCTGAACCCCCTGATATAGACAGGATCCATATACTGCATAATTATTTCTCCAATTTGTTCAGGATCAGTTTCATAAGAACCCAACCCGTTATTCACGACAAAATCGACATTGCCCTGTTCCTGACCATACATATAATCATTGAGAATCAGTGGTGTCTCCATGAACAGACTCTCCATGATGGAAGCCGGACCGGCTTTGGTGACAACGACATCGGATACACTCATCAATTCGTTTATATTAGAGACAAAGGTAAAGAGGAACACGCCCTTTTTACCTTTTCTCTCTGCCATTTTCAAAGCTTTCTTATAGACCTTGTCTGATTTACCGCAGATAAAAAGGATCTCATATTCTCTATTCCTTTTTAGAAGATGCTGCAGCAGAGACAGACTTTTTCGACCGCCCCCTTCTCCTCCGCTCATAATGAGAACTCTCTTCTTTGAGTGATTGAATCCATTCTCGCTTAAAATCTGCTGATATCTTGTTTCGTCCGGTTTGTGATTAAATTTTCTATCTACGATAATAGGATGTTTGTAAACCACAGCAGTATCTGCGGATTTGTTATCCATAACTTCACGGGCAACCTCTTCAGAAAAGCAATACATCGGGAAATCATTTCCCAGATACCAGAGAGGAGGAGCCGTAAAAGGATCCAGAATGACAGTAACACAGGGAATTTCTACCCCGGTTTTTTCCAGTGCCGCTTTTACCGGTCCCACAAGCAGAAAATGTAGAACGACAATCCTCTCCAAATTGTGTTTGACTATTTGATCGACAATAATATCGGTTAAAATAATCTGCATCAGCCGGTGAATATGAAATACAGCCTTTTCTGATTTCTGAATATTGTAAAAGGCGGGCCACATATACTGCAGATCAGAACAAAGCCGGCCGTATCCATCCTCCAATACTGCTTTTAACACCTGATTATCCGAAATAGGATCAATTAGGACAGGTTCCACTTTATGACTGTCATTCATTGACATCTGCTGCTCCAGAGCCCGGGCGGCGGAATAGTGCCCTCCTCCTGTTTTTAAATATAATAATCCTACTTTTTCCATACCCTTCCCGTATTCCTGAAATATTGATAATTAGACTCTACAATGTGATTCTTTAGAAAAAAGTGTTCTCTTTCTTAAGAAATTCTGAAGATTATTTTTCTCTACGGCCTATAAAGAAGAGGACAGAACAAAACCATCCTCAAAAGCTCTTTCCGGCTAGAAACTGAAACCGGTCATTCCACCGATAGTCCAGGCCGACTTCACGGCGATATCGAACTCTAAAGTAACCTCCCCTCTTTTGATGACAAGAGGCAATTTACCACCGGTTTCCATCTGTTTAATGATAAACTCAAGACTTTCTTCATTTGTTACCAGCTTCCCTCCCGCCTTCAGAACCTGATCTCCCGGTAATAAACCCGATTCTGCATTAAGTCCATTTAACTTAACAGACTCAACAACAACCATTCCATCTTCTAAATGATTCTTATATCCTGACTGTCTGTCATCTCTCCGATCATCTTCTGCACCAACAACAAATACCGTAAGAACCAGTAAAATTAGTGCCAGCAGGATAATGACCAATTTCTTATAGATCTTTTTATTCCTTTTATATTTTTCCATCTTGTCCTCCATATAAATTAAAACTTGATTCAAAGATAAAAGAAAAATCTGAAGAAACAATGATGCCATTTCTTAAGAAATTCTGAAGAATTGAGTAAACGGAAAATATAGGACTATACTGTATAGAATTTTGCACTATACTTTCTGATATTATGAAAGAAGAAGAAAAAGACACATACATACTCATATGTGATGATGATGAAGATATCAGAAATATGATTGGAATCTATCTAAAAAATGAGGGTTATAGAACACTATTTGCATCCAGAGGAACAGAAGCTTTGGACATAATTCAGACACACGAGATAGCTCTGATAATACTAGACATTATGATGCCCGGTCTTAATGGAATTGAAACTTGTCATAAAATCAGAGAAACTTGTAATATGCCAATTCTATTTCTCTCTGCCAAATCCGAAGAAACAGATAAAATTCTGGGTTTGGGATCCGGTGGTGATGACTATATGACCAAGCCTTTTAATCCCCTGGAGCTCATTGCAAGAGTAAAAGCGCAGTTAAGACGCAGGTTTTTATACGATAATACTGAGACAGATAAAAGCAATAGTATACTGATCTACGATCTGGTTATTGATGTGCAGGCTCATAGGGTCTTTTGCGGTGATAGGGAAGTAAAGCTGACAAAAACAGAGTTTGCCATACTCAGGTTACTGGCAGAAAACAGAGGAAGACTCTTCAGTATCGATCATATTATGGATCGGATCTGGGACGATGTAATAGTTTCTTCAAATACTACAATGGTGCACATAAGAAAACTCAGGGAGAAATTACATGATGATCCGAAAAATCCGAAATATATTAAAACAATCTGGGGAATGGGTTACAGGATGGATTAAACTCAGGAAAAACCTACAAAGCCGATTCTTACTTTCATTCTTTATAGCCTTATCTGCTGGCATTCTCTTTTTCCTATTGTTCATTTTTGCAAGCTGGAATATATATGAAGAGTTCTCGGGACAGGAGCAATTAAGAGATTTTAACAGGTTGAAAGATCTGGGAAAGAAAATTGAAGAGGACTTGTACAACAA
>JADGDJ010000002.1 GCA_016744925.1 Spirochaetaceae bacterium | reverse complement strand
GAATATACACAGCACTGGAAAACTCAAAGATCCAACATGTTTTCTTTACGAGCTGTGACATGCCTTTTATCAGTACAGAATATATACGACTGATCTGTTCCTTTAATTCTTATGACATAGTTGTCCCCGTATTTAAAGGCAAATATGAAATGCTTTTTGCTCTTTATTCCCAAAACTGTCTGCCCCGGATTCGAGAAATGATCGAAGAGAAACGCTACAAAATAACAGGTCTTTTCAATGATAAAAGTCTATCTGTAAAAAAAGTTGATGTCGATGAAACATTTATTTCAACATTGAGAAATATCAATACAGCTGAGGACTACAGCAAACTTGTAAATCTGTAGAAAATTTCAAAGAGAGAAAAAGCTGCTGTCACCAGATATAAGTACGTTATATAATTACTTTATATAAACATTGAATATAATAAAGGATTAATATAATGAATGAAAAACCCTGGGAATTCCTCAATCAATACAAAGGAACTTTTTTTAAAGGTGAATGGCCGACTCTGCCGGAAATGCTGATGATAACCGCAGAGAGATACCCCGACAGAAAATCCTTTACGGCCTATTCTCCATCATTAATTGAATTCAATTATTCTGAAGTTCTGGAAAAATCTAAAATGCTCGGACAATACATCCACTCTCTTGGAATAAAGAAAGGGGACCGTGTTGGTGTTGCAGGAAAAAACTCTCCCGAGTGGGCATTAGCCTATCTGGGAATACTCTTTGCGGGAGCAGTCGTCGTCCCCCTCGATTACGGCCTTAAAAGTGAAGAAATTCACGAACTGATGAAAGTGGCCAATGTGGAGATTCTCTTTTGCGATGAAGAAAAATTTGATTTCTTCATCGGGCAGAACCTGAAGAAAACCATCAGTCTGTCTTCGAAAAAAGATAATTATATATTGAATATAGCCTGCACAGAAAAGAATGAAATCGATTTGCCCGGGGAAGATGATCTCGCAGCAATTCTCTTCACCTCCGGAACGACTGGTGTAGCGAAAGGAGTTATGCTGACCCATAAAAACTTTGTCAGCGACTGCTATCAGGCACAGGCGAATATGAATATATTCCACACGGATGTTTTTTACGCACTACTCCCTCTGCATCACTCTTATTCCATGCTGGCTGTTTTTATAGAATCTCTCTCTGTCGGTGCGGAAATCATTTTTGCCGGAGCTATGGCTATCCAGCAGATTCTGAAAGATTTGAAACGGGGAAAAGTGACTATGTTTCTGGGCATACCACTGCTCTTTAATAAAATGATCCGGGGACTTATGAAGGGTATTCGCGAAAAGGGAATCCTCCTTTACGGTCTTATTCGATTTCTCATGTGGATTAGCGGATTGATCAAGAAGTATTTCCACATAAACCCCGGCAAGAAAATGTTCAAAGGTATTCTGGCAAAACTCTCACTCGACACAAATAGAATTTGCATATGCGGAGGAGGCCCTCTTCCAGAATCTACCTTTAAAATGTTCAATCAGCTCGGCATAGATTTTGTGCAGGGATACGGCTTGACAGAAACCTCACCCATTGTTGCACTAAACCCCAAAGAAGCCTACAAAGAAGCCTCTGTGGGGAAAATGATACCGGGGACGGAGACTATTATTCTCAACCCCGACGAAAACGGATGTGGAGAAATTGCCATAAAGGGATCTATGGTTATGAAAGGTTATTTCAATAACGAAAATGCGACCAGTGAAGTTATGAATAAAGAGTTATACCTCAAAACAGGAGATATAGGTTACCTGGATAATGAAAACTACCTCTACCTCACTGGTAGAGCAAAGTCCATTATTGTCACAAGTGGAGGTAAAAACGTATTCCCTGAAGAAATCGAGGACAAATTTCAGCTTTTTGATGAGGTCGAACAAGTTCTTGTCCGGGGATTTATGATAGATGCGAAGATGAAGGAAGAAGGGATAGAAGCTCTGATTTACCCCTCGGATGATGGGAAAAATCTTGAAACTAACAAATATCAGGAGATTATTGATGAGGTAAACCGGGAGTTGAAGTCCTTTCAAAAAATCAACCGGTTC
Organism: Spirochaetaceae bacterium; assembly: GCA_016744925.1. Taxonomy (GTDB): domain Bacteria; phylum Spirochaetota; class Spirochaetia; order DSM-2461; family DSM-2461; genus Spirochaeta_F. Next base: position 71,287 of record JADGDJ010000002.1, on the reverse strand, counting down.
GAAATACTCGAACAACCGATGGAGATGACGACAACCCGAAAGATTAAGCGGTTCGCTGTTAAGTAACACATAGGATTAACGCTTTTCTACAGGCTGTTTCATAAATAATGAAACAGCTTTTAATATGCGAAAGACTCTCAGTTTAATTTCTTTACATCCCCAATATCCGTGATATAATTCGTAAAAATACATTTTTACCAAAAGTGTAAAAATAAGAATATTTGAATAATAAATTATAGAATAATTCTGGCGGTTGTATTACCGTATTGAAAAACAAATAACAAACAATCAATGACTGGAGGATATGATGGGTCTGAATTTAGTGGTTCTTGTAAAACAGGTACCAGACACTCAAAACATTACCGGTGACGCGATGAAAGAAGATGGAACAGTAAACAGGGGTGCCCTTCCGGCAATTTTTAACCCTGAAGATCTCTATGCTCTCGAAGCGGCGCTCCGTATAAAGGAAGAGATAGCGGGATCTAAGGTTCACGTTATTACCATGGGACCTCCTGCGGCAGAACAGGTTCTCAAAGAATCTCTCTACAGAGGAGCTGATACTGTTGCTCTTATAACTGACAGAAAATTCGCCGGTGCCGACACACTGGCCACTTCATACGCCTTAAAATGCGCCATTGAAAAAATCGGCAAATACGATATCGTAATCTGCGGTCGTCAGGCTATCGACGGAGATACTGCTCAGGTTGGACCTCAGACAGCTGAAAAGCTCGGGATCAATCAGATAACATGCGTTGAGAATATTGAGCAGATAGATGAGGCATCTCTCATTGCCAGACGTTCCATCGAAGGCGGATTTGAAATCGTTAAATCCAAATACCCTGTACTTGTCACAATGACCGATGAAGGACACACTCCCAGAACATCATCGGCAATTAAAGTCATGACATACAAAAATGCTAAAGCCGGAGATCCGGAAATCCCTATGTGGAGCATAGATTATATCGGTGCCGATGTGGAAGCCTGTGGACTCAAAGGTTCTCCCACCAAAGTTAAAAAGATTGAATCGGTTGTCCTCAAAGCAGAGGAACTGCAGATGATCGAAAATACCGATGAGGGGCTTAACAACCTTATGCATGCCCTTATTTCGGACCACACATTAGGATAGAGGAGAACGTAATATGAGTAACAATATATGGGTTTTTGTTCAGCAGGATGAGGGCAAACTTGCCGATGTCAGCCTGCAGCTTATCAGCAAAGCCACTGACCTGGCAAAAGATTACAACAGTAAAACAGGTAGTTCCGTTGTCGTTGAAGCAGTGCTTCTCGGAGAAAAAGTGAAAGATCTGGCTTCTACTGTTATTCAGTATGGAGCAGAAAAAGTATTCTGTGTGGAAGATGCCAGATTAAAATTCTACACACCTGTCCCCTATGCAAAAGTAATGGTGGATATCATTAAAAAAGAAGAGCCCCAGATTATCCTTTACGGTGCAACAACAACAGGAAGAGATCTTGGACCTCGTGTCGCCTCATCTTTAAAAGTGGGATTGACTGCAGACTGTACTGATCTTCAGATAGGAGATTACGAGTCGAAAGGTGAAACATACGAGAATATCCTCTATCAGATCCGACCGGCATTCGGCGGTAACATCGTAGCAACCATCGTTGCTCCGGAGAAAAAGCCACAGATGGCAACTGTTCGTGAAGGTGTTATGAAACTGAATGATCCCGACTCCTCCAGAAAGGGAGAAATTGTCGAAATAGCATCTATAGTAGATGATATGGACTGCCTTACAGAGATCATAGAAAGAGTACAACAGGAAAAATCAGTCAACCTGACAGCCTCTCCCATTATCGTTGCTGGCGGCATGGGTGTGGGAACTAAAGAGGGATTTGATATTATCGCAGACTTTGCCAAAACAATTGGTGCCGATGTAGCCGCTTCAAGAGCAGCCGTTGATGCGGGATTTATTCATAAAGACCATCAGGTCGGCCAGACAGGTGTGACAGTACGTCCTAAACTCTATATTGCCTGTGGAATATCCGGAGCCATCCAGCACAGAGCAGGAATGGACGAAAGCGCCAAGATTATCGCTGTAAACAACGATCCCGATGCACCGATCTTTCAGATTGCCCATTACGGAATTGTCGGAGAGATCAGCGACGTAATCCCCAAATTAAAGAAAGCCTTTACGGCTAAAGCATAAGGAGTCTGACAAATGGCCAACTTTTTACATGACAATGAAGATATTCTATTCCACATGGAACACCTGGATATGGATAGAGTCATCTCCCTGAAAGAGATGGATTTCGCCGATAGTGGCAAATATCCCCACGCTCCTAAAGATTTAGAAGACGCAAAAGATTCCTACATGAAGGTTCTCGATATAATCGGGGAAATCTGTGGTGATTACTTAGCTCCCAAGGCTTCTGAAATAGATGAAGAGGGAGTAAAACTGGTTGACGGCGAAGTCGTTTACGCAAAAGGTACTGCAGAAGTCCTCGACCTTATGGGAAAAGCCGATCTTATGGGATTTTCCATTCCCCGCCAATACGGCGGACTCAATCTCCCCACGACAATGACGACAATCGCCGCTGAAATGGTACAAAGAGCCGACGCCTCATTTCTTAATTTCGGTCTCCAGCAGGATATCGGTGAGACAATCAACAAATTCGCTTCTGAAGAACAGAAGAAAAAATATCTCCCCAAGATGTGTACGGGAGAACATGGATCCTCTATGATCCTGACCGAACCCGATGCCGGTTCAGACCTGCCCGCCGTAGCTCTCAGAGCTTATCAGGATGAAAGCGGACAATGGTTCCTTCACGGTGTAAAACGTTTTATCACTAATGGAAACGGAGAGATCGGTCTCGTACTGGCCCGTTCGGAAGATAATTCCGGAGCCAGGGGACTATCTCAGTTTATCTATAAAAGAGATGACAAAATGGTCATTAGAAGACTGGAAGACAAACTGGGAATTCACGGATCCCCTACTTGCGAACTCCAGTTCAACGACGCACCCTGTGAATTGATGGGTGAAAGAGGCCGCGGTCTAATAGTGTACACCATGTGGCTGATGAACGCCGCCCGACTGGGTATAGGTGCTCAGGCCGTGGGTATTGCTGAAGCGGCTTACAGAGAAGCGGACAAATACGCTTCGGAAAGAGAGCAGTTTGGTAAAGATATCAGAAGCATGGTTCCCGTGTACGAAATGCTGACAGATATGAAAGTTTCCATTGAAGCGGGAAGAAGCATTCTCTATGAAACAGCTACAATAGTTGATATAAAAGAGGGTCTGGAACACTATGTGGAACAGAATCCCGACAAAGCCAAAGAGATGAAAAAAGAAGTGAGAAAATACGGACGGCTAGCCGGGCTTCTTACTCCTATTGTCAAAGCCTACAACACTGAAATGTGTAACAAAGTGGCCTACGATGCCATTCAAATTCACGGTGGAACAGGTTTTATGCGTGAATTCAATGTGGAACGACATGCCAGAGATGCTCGGATCACAAATATCTATGAGGGAACTACACAGCTGCAGATTGTAGCAGCTATTGGTGGCGTTACTTCCGGAACAGCCATGGATTACATAGACCAGCTAAACGATGGTGATTTCAGTTTTATGGGTGATGATTTCAAACTGGTTATGGATGCCAAAGAAAAACTGGCCGCAACCATTGATTTGGCAAAAGCGTCAGAAAACAAAGATTTTATCACATACCATTCAAGAAGACTCGTTGAAATGGCTACTGCCGTGATTCAGAGCTTCCTGCTCATGAGAAATGCACGACACAGCGACAGAAAAGTAAAAGTTGCTTCCATGTTCATTGAAAAAGCCTCTTCTATGGTAGAACACCACAGACATTTCATAACCGATGGAAAAGCTGTTTTGCTAGACCATTACAAAGATATCATTGGTTAATTTTTTCTCTTCTCATTAGTTTACGGGCTGCTTTCGGGCAGCCCTTTTTTATTTATAAACCCACATATTTGATTTGCAACATAACAATATACTACGATTTATATAACTTGAAATTCATAGAGAGGTAAACTATGTCACTTAATGAAAATATTATCACAATAAAAGCACCAAAAGGGATAACAACTGAGGAACATCTAAAAATACTCAATGAGGGAGAAAAACACATCCTGTCTCAGCCGGATTCGAGTGTTCTGATGCTTACAATACTGGGAGAGAAAACAGGGAATAAAGAGATAATAAATAATCATAGAGCTTTTTCTAAAAGGGTCTCTCCAAAAATTAAAAAAAGTGCCGTTATTGGAGCTGGCCTGGCAACTGGAATTATTATTAGAGGCATACAGCTTCTTACAAACAGAGATATTAAAACATTTCCCACTGAAGAAGAAGCTGTAAATTGGTTACAATCCCGATGATTATTTCTGACGCTCTACATATATTTGGACAGCATCGATAATCTGCTGGTACCCAGTACAGCGGCATAGATTGCCATTAAAAGCCTTGCGTATTTCATCTCTGTCAGGCTCGGGATTTTTACTCAGAAGATCCAAGCCCTTCATGACCATACCAGGTGTGCAGAAACCACATTGAACGGCTCCGGCATCGATAAAAGCCTGCTGAAGAGGATGTAGAGTTCCATCACTCCCCTCAACACCCTCAATGGTGGTCACGGACTTACCAATGACTTTGCTCAATGAGACAACACAGGATTTTTTTGCAACATTATCGATAAGAACGGTGCAGCTACCACAAGCTCCAACATTACAGCCGTTTTTCGTTCCTGTCAGCTCAAGATCTTCTCTTAAGTATTTCAGAAGTTTTTTCTCGAGTAGAGAATCATCAATATTATGTTCTCTTCCATTTACAGTAATTGTGTTCATTATTTTTCACCCTCCAGTTTGATGGGAAGGGAATATTGTCTTTTCCCTGTAGCATTATATACTGCATTGGAAATTGCAGCGGCAATTAATTCTGTTGCCGGTTCTCCAATACCCTTCAACCCCGAAGGTGTTGATCGGTCTTCGTTTTCTATGATCAAAGCATTTATTTCCGGCATATCCATGGTTTTGGGAAGCTTGTATTTGTTAAAATTGGGGTTGAGAATTTTCCCCTTTTCAATCTTCAGTTCTTCAGTGAGAGCCATACCGATCCCCTGTGCGATTCCCCCGTAGATCTGCCCTTTGACCATTTCCTCATTGATAGCACGACCAATATCATGACCTGCCGTGATATTGAGCAATTTGACTTTGCCTGTTTTTTTATTCACCGATAATTCAACGACATTACAGCTGTATACATAAGTAAAGTAGGCATCGCCCACTCCGATATCATCATTCCAGGAGACTCTGGGAGCCTTGTACTCACCAAAGGCAAAGGGATAAGTTCTGTGAAGAAACATTTTGTGCATAGCCTCTTCCCAGGTCAGAGAATAACTACCGGCAGCTAATTTATCATTTTCAAACCGAATGTCTTCAGGGTCACAGCGAAAATCATCACAGAGAGTGTCTCTAATTGTTTTTCTCAATTTGATCGAGGCTTTTCTTATGGCACTGATCCCCATCATTGTACCTCGAGTTGCGACAGTGGTCCCACTGTCGGGAATAGAGGTAGTAGACGAACGGGTATATTTGATCCGGCTCAGGGGAACATCGAATTCCTTGGCCAGCGCCAGCATCATAGCCGACTGGGATCCCTGTCCGTTTTCATGGATTCCCGTATCGAGAATTATAGAACCATCAAATTGACAGTTAATAATACAGGCTGCAAAATCCAAACCTTCGGCTCCGACACTGGAACCGCGATAGGAGATAGCAATACCTGTTCCGTAATATTCATCAGAATCACTCTGTCCACGACTATTTTTTTTGACATTATCAGAATATCCCGATTCGGTGATAATTTTATCCATCACCTCTTCCATACTAACAATATGTCCATCGAGCTTCTGCCCGGTAATGGTTTCACAATCCTGCCGGACCATATTGATCCGTCTTAACTCTATAGGATCAATCCCCAGTTCCTCTGCACTGATATCCATCATCTGCTCTATAGCAAAATTTACCTGAGGTGTTCCGAAGCCTCTCATGGCTCCTGTAAAAACATTGTTCGTTGCCACACCAATGACATCAGTGTGGACATTTTCCACCTGATAGGGACCGGCACACTGTGCTGTCGATCGCCACGTAGACCAGGGTGTTGTTGATGTGACGGCTCCCGATTCGGAAAGCATATAAGTATTAACGGCTTTTAACTTTCCCTCTTTCGAAAAACCGTATTTGTATTTCATTATATAAGGGTTCCGTTTATAACTCTCACGGAATGACCACTCTCTATCGTAGAGGATTTTTACAGGAACTTTAAATATAGATGCAGCCAATGCTGCTCTGGCGGCTATGGCGGAAATAGTATCATCTTTACCACCGAAGCTTCCCCCGACAGGATGACTGAAAACTTCAAAATCGGCAAATTGTCTGTTCAGAAAAGCCGAAACAAAACGCCTGGTGCTGAACGGATGCTGAAACGTACCATATAATTCAATGACACCATCGGCGCGGGGATTGGCAAAAGCGCATTCCGGCTCGATGTATGCATGCTCTACAAAGGAGGTTTTGAATTCTCTCTCAACAATAAGATCGCATTGGGTAAATGCGTTTTCCGCATCGCCTCTACGAATATGATGATGGGCGATTTTATTCCCCTCATGCATATCATTAACCAGATTCGTATTATCACCGAGTGCTTTTTCCTGATCCAAAATAGGTTCGAGCTCTTTCAACTCAACATGAACCAGTTTTGAAGCCTCTAAAGCGATTTCTCGTGTATCGGCAATGACCAGGGCTATAACATCCCCGTGGTAACGAATCTTGTCTTTGGCAAAAATGTAGAGATCTTTATTAATTTGACCGAAAGCCATCTGACCGGGAACATCTTTCCAGGTGAGCACTTTCCTCACACCGTCAATATCTTCGGCTTTTGTAACATCTATAGATAGTATTTCTGCATGAACTGAATCGGTGTATACAGGAACAGCGTGAATCATACCGTGGAAAGTGTAATCATCAGCATATTTTGCACGACCCGTAACTTTAGCAATATTATCGTTACGAAACACCTTTTTCTCTGAATCTACCATAAGGTAAACCTCCAAAGGTAATATGTTAAATTACGATCTTTCTATTTGAATTGAAAAAGACAGGGAAATCAATACTTAAATATTGCCTAGAAGTGGGTGAATTGTCAAGTTTTTCCGACAGATCTAACTCAACAAAATAAATGTCTGATAATATTACAAAAAAATTTCTGTCACTTATGTGATTATCCATGTATACTAACAAAAAATATTTACAAGGGGTAATATATTTATGGCTAATATTGATTTTGAACATGCGAGACAATTAGAAGGTAAAGTACCTTTAAGACTTGCGTTTCCACTAGGTTTACAACATGTACTTGCGATGTTCGTAAGTAACTTGGCTCCAATCCTTATTATTGGTGGAGTTGCATTAGGAAATCATCCTGAAAGTTTCTCTTCTGCAGGATTAACAATGATGGTTCAAGCTGCGATGTTTACATCTGCACTTGCAACTATGCTTCAGCTGTATCCGATCAAGATAGGTTCTTACCGTATCGGTTCCGGTTTACCTATCGTAATGGGTGTATCGTTCGCATTCGTCGGTGTAGGAGTTAACGCTGCTGCCACATTTGGTATGCCTGCTGTTGTAGGTGCTGCTATGGTCGGGGCTTTATTAGAAATCTTTATTGGTTTCACTTACCGATACATCAAACGTATCTTCACACCCATCGTAACTGGTACTTTATTAATTGCTTTAGGACTCTACCTGATTAACGTTGGTGGAAACTATTTTGTTGGTGGATTCGGTCCATTGCGTGGTACATGGCAAGCGGTTGTCACTGCATCTGTTACATTGATTGTTTCTTTGGGATTTACCATCTTTGGTAAAAAAATATGGAAAAACACGTCAATCTTAATTGGTATATTCGCAGGTACTCTCGTTGCATTAGCCTTAGGGATTACAAATTTCGAATTAGTTGCAAAAACTGATTGGGTTTCTTTCTGGCACGTCGTTCCTTTAAAAGCTATCGATTTCAACATTGGTGAAATGTTTAAATTAGGTGCAATCATTCCATTCCTGGCCGTATACTTTGCAACTTCCGTAGAAACAATCGGAGATACTAACGGTGTGGCTTTAGGTGGATTGGATAGAATTGCTACTGAAGAAGAAATTGAAGGCGGATTATTAGCTGACGGTTTCGGTTCAGTATTCTCAACATTGTTCAATGCAATGCCAAACACTTCATTTGGTCAGAACGTTGGTATAATAACTAACACTAAAGTTGTTAACAAATTCGTAATATTTACCGGTGTTGTATTCTTGGCAGCATTATCATTCTTACCCAAAATTGCTGCTATCTTCAGAATTATTCCCGATGCCGTATTAGGTGGAGCTTTGCTTACAATATTCGCTATCATTATGGGTAACGGAATTAAAATGCTTAAGAAAGCTGGATTCACTGATAAAAACATGCTTATCATCTCAATCTCTCTAGGTTTAGGTCTAGGATTAGGTGGAAAAGCTGAGTTTACCTCAATCCACAAAGTATTAGATATATTATTCGGATCTACTGTAGCTGCTACTGCGATCTTCGCAATCTTAGCTTCATGGATTATTAAACCGGATTATTCTGAAGGGGACTGGCACCCAGACCACTTATAGTATAATTAAGAGACTGTCCCAAATGGGGCAGTTTTTTTTAACGCACCATGGGATATTGACGACGAAACTGATCCGGAGAAATACCCTTAATCCTCTTAAAAACTTTACTGAAATGGAATCGATCAATATACCCCAGCTGATGGGCAATATTGTCCAGTGCTACTGGAGAACTGAGAAGTTTTTCAGATGCGATCTGCATCTTTAGACAGTCTGAATAGTGCTTCGGCCCCATTCCTGTCCTCTCTTTAAATAATCTGCGAAAGTGATTTTCACTGAGATGGCAATATTCGGCCATCTCCACGACTGTCCACCACAAATCGGAAGAGGTACTGAGCTTGCTGATCAGTTTATCGATGCCGTCGATACTCTCTGAAGAATTGTTATTCAGATTTTCACGATACAAATCATAAAGAAATGTCTGCAGGGCTCCATTAGCGAAGACCTGTCCCGAGTCGGACATATTGAGAGCTTCTTTAATAATAGGAAGCAATCTTCTCTCCTTTCCGATTTTGACAATCCCGTCGGATATAACTCCCCCCTGAAAAAGAAAATCCGCTACAGCACCATCAAAACAGATAAAGTCTTCCACAAAACGCGACTGGAATCCCCCATAACTCTGAATAAAACCAGGAGTAACCAAAATTCCCTCACCGGCAGAAAAATACTGGACATCTCTTTCGGGAGACCAGTACCAGCCCTCTCCTTCTATCAAATGGCAAATGCTGTAATAGGAGAATGCTCTCGGCTTCAATTCCTTTAAAGCTTCGTAGGAGACAGATCGCTGAAAGTGGGATATGCGAAAACCGCTTTTCCTGTGAATCTCCCTCTCTCCCGGTTGCTTATCATAAATCACTATATTTTCTGTGTTGAATTTGACATTATCCATAGTTGTTTTTTACATCCAAAAAATAGAAAAATCAAGTTAAAATATTCTTAACGGAGGATTTATGTCTACTACTAATAAAATAAATCTTATTCCCGCCGTTTCGGAAATAAGAATAAAAGATTCGATTTTTACATTAACAGCAAATACGGCCATTGGCGTATCGTGTGAAGAGATATTAAATAAAGGATCACTTCTCAGAGACTATCTGATTCAGTCCACGGGATATGAATTGCCCCTTTCACTCGGCAGGGACAGTCATATTTCACTAGTTCTCACAGAGGAGTCCATAGAACAACAGAATGAAATGACTGATGAAAGTTATACAATCACCGTAAGCGATGCGCAGTGCCGCCTTGAGGCTCCCACTGAAGCAGGTCTGGCCAGAGCCATACAGAGTTTTCGACAGCTTCTCCCCCGTGAGATTTTTTCAGATGTAATTCAAAAAAATATTCAATGGACTATCCAGGGATGTGAAATTACAGACTCTCCCCGCTTTAGATGGAGAGGTATTCATCTCGATGTGTGTCGCCACTTCTTCACCAAAGAGGAAGTTCTGAAATTTATCGATACCCTGGCACTGTACAAATTCAATCGACTCCACCTTCATCTCACAGAAGATCAGGGGTGGCGCCTGGAAATAAAAAAATATCCTCGTTTGACCGAAGTAGGAGCTTTCAGGGACTCTACCCTGATAGGTCACGCTCTTGATAGACCCAAAAGATATGAAGATAAACCCTATGGTGGATTCTACACTCAAGACGATATCCGGGAGATTGTAGCCTACGCTTCAGAACGGGAAATTATCATCGTTCCCGAGATTGATATGCCGGGACATATGCAGGCTGCCATTTCAGCTTATCCGGAATTGGGTTGTACCGACCAGACACTGAAACCGCTTTGTCATTGGGGCATATGTGAGCATATTCTCAATGTTGAAGATTCGACAGTAGAATTTATGAAAGATGTTCTCGATGAAGTAATGGAACTATTTCCCGGCAAATACATCCATATTGGCGGAGATGAAGCATTGAAATATCAGTGGGAAGAATCGAGACGGATTCAGGACAGGATGCTTGAATTAGGCGTTAAAAGCGAAGAGGAGCTGCAGAGCTGGTTTATCCGGCAGATGGCCGGGCACATACAGAGTAAAGGCCGGGAAGTGATCGGATGGGATGAGATTCTCGAAGGTGGTCTGGCTGATGGTGCCGCTGTTATGAGCTGGAGAGGAGAGAAAGGAGGGATCGAAGCAGTAGGAAAAGGACACAATGTGGTAATGACTCCTGAAGAATTTGTCTACTTTGACCACTATCAGGGAGAGAAAGAGACTGAAGCTCTGGCAATTCACGGATTCACACCCCTGGAAAAAGTCTATAACTACGAAATCATCCCCGATCAATTACCTCCGGATCAACACCATTTTATCATGGGTTCTCAAGGTCAGATCTGGACAGAATACATTCCCGATTTCCATCACCTCCAGTATATGGTTTTTCCAAGAGCCATTGCTCTCTCAGAAAATCTCTGGATACAAAAAGAGAATAAAGATGTTACATCGTTTATAGAGAGATTCAATATCCATTGTGAAATCCTCGATAAGCTCGGAGTCAATTATAAAAAATAATCAGATCTGTTGTCTGGTAAACAATTCCACAACATCTGCAGAGGATTTCATCTGGAGGATTTCTCTGCAGAATTCTTTATTTTTATTCATTTGAGCAATACTGGTGAGTGCCTGAAGATGGGGTCCCGTCTGATCCGGCGGCGCCAGAATGAGAAAAAAGATATGCGCGGGCTCATCGTCAATGGAATCAAAATCGATCCCTTTGGGAGAGAGTCCGACCGCAATTGTTAGAGTATCAACAGCTGTCGTCTTTGCATGAGGAACAGCAATTCCCTCTCCGAGTCCTGTACTGGCCAAATCTTCCCGTTTCAAAACAGCAGCCAGTGCGGATTTGCTATCTTTAACCTTGCCGGAATCCTTCAGGATTTTAACAAGTTCTTTTAACACATCATTTTTCCTGCGCGATTTAAGAGGTATTTTTACAGTCTTTTTTTCTATCTGTTCATAGAGTGGCATAAGATTAAAATAGGAGATTAAAGACTATCAATCAAGCATGAAAAAAGAAATATAAATAATTTAACACTATAGACATAAACAATATCCTTATTAATTTGCTATATACACATTCGAAGTGTATCATCTGATCAAATCTATTAAAAATGAATCAAAAGGAGAAAATTTTGGATTTTTCAAGTTTTAATCAACTTTTTTTAGCATTTATTTTATTAATTCCCATAATAATAATGGCGCGCACAGTTGTTGCGGGAACCAAATACTCACCCATTCTTATCATTGTTGTCTTTGGCTTACTCATGGGATTCCTACTTGAGAAAAGCGGAATGGCCTCAGCTGGGTTACTAGAATTCACGATGGTTTCATTCCTCAGCAAAGTGACTGTTGTTGTTTTAATCGTAACTTTTTTTGTCGGTGGCCAAGAGCTGAAGAAGCTCAGCTCTAAAAAACATCTTGATATTGAAGACCTCGTCATACTTTCGGAAGAAGAAGTCATCCTGGGTACGAAAAGAACTCAGTTCTTTTTTATTCTAAGATCATTTTTTATTCTGATCGCGATACAGGGAGCCTATACGATTATCCTTGGGAAAACAGGCGATGGTCCCCTTTCACAAGCCTACCCCATCCTCACATACCTCGGATTTATGGGTGCTCTGATTATTATTGATTCAAAGGCAAAAATCAAAAATAAATCAATTTACCTTATAAAAGGTTTTCTTGAAATGGTTGCCATTCTCTGCCTATTATTGGCATCTTATTTCATATCGATGTGGATCAAAAGCGTTATTCCTCTTCCACAGATATTTTTTGCCATGTTAATTTCTGCAGGATTCGGCTTCATATTCTCAAACTGGCTATTTGGACCGACTATGAGATCTCTACTTTTCGCCGGAATACCTGTTGTACTTGCAGCAAACTTTCTCATCGGCGGATCCAGAATTGTACAGGCATTCCAAATTGATGAAATGACCAAAGTTATGGGATACGGTTTTTTTGGACAGCTCTTATGGATGTTCGGAGGAATACTACTTCTGATAAAAGTCGGAAAAGCAAACCATGTAAGAAACCTGGCACCCGGTATGGCAGGTTCACTATCTCACTCCGGTCTTACAGGAGCTTGTACTGCAGGTGACCTGGGGCACGAAGCTTCAGCCCGTGCGCCGATTATGATCAACATTCCCTTTTTTGGTCATATTTTTGTATTTACAATCCTCGCAATAAGCGCCAAACAGGGCTATTTAATGGCAATCCCCGGTGCAATTGTTGTTCTGGTGGGAATCGTCGTAACTTATTTCGCTCTTAAAACAATGAGCAAAGCCAACGGAGAGGAAACAATTGAAGTAAAAGGTTTGATGATGTTCAGTTTCGGATGGCAGCTTATGGCTGTTTTTGGAAGTTTCCTTCTATTGCACTTCAGCGGAATTGATATCTGGAATGCGGCAATGGCTACCTCTTCTGCAATTTCTCATTTCGGGCTTTTTGCTGCTGTGCAGGGAGATATGTTCGGACATGGAACTGCTGCTCTTATACCCTTTATCTTTGCCATGCCATTTTTAGTTCATCCCCTTGTATTCGGTATGTTTGGTAAAGCAATGAAAAACGATGGCAAAATGCCTGAGAAACCGGTGATTCTTTTTGTAATCCTCGGTCTTATCGGTTCTTTATTTTCATTATTTGTATTGTAGGTATAAAGGAATAGAATACTGCAATACCAAAGGGGATATTTCTATAAATCCTCTATAAACGGGGATGATTTTCATATGGGTTTCATCCCTGTAATTATTGAGGGTCAGCGCACTCATCATTATGATATCAAACTCGATTATGAAGATTATTATATATTTTCAGGATTTTTTAACGGCAACGGGACACTGGGAATTCTATTCACCCCACCAGCTAAAAAGGAGGAAATATCTTCAGATTTCGAAGAGAATCTCAAGAGCGTTTATCTGCAAATTATCGGGGTTTTGGTTCAAAATGGGATGTCAGATAAAATAGAACTGGACTGGATCAATAAAAAAAAATTGAAGGGATCGGTATATTTGATCCGATTCCACAGTACATGGGGGATCTTATTTCTGATTAAAGATTCTATGCAATACCGCCATTACTACATAATAATTGACCATTAATCCAACGGCCCTCTTCGGAACAGAGAAATTTTACTAGGTTTGCACAATCCTGCGGTTGACCGATCCTTTCGGACAGTGTCATCTTCCCGATTTCACCAATAAGCTCTTCAGTCATCCATCCCGTATCTACAGCACCGGGATTAATAACATTTGCTGTTATTCCCATAGCTCTAAATTCTTTCGCAGCGGCGAGTACAATTCTATCCATAGCACCTTTACTTGAGCCATAGGGCAGATTTCCCGCGGTGTGATCACTTGTAAGAGAAATGATCCTCCCTGTGCCTGAATTACCAGAAAATCGGCTGGCAAACTCGCGGACCAACAACCAGGTAGCCCTGGTATTTACAGCATAATGCCTGTCAAAACTGGCAACCGTCGTTGTAAGAATGTCACTGTCCACAGAGTGACAATGCGATAGAATCAATGCAGAAACAAGTCCCATTGTATCATTTACAATATTAAAGAGATCTTCCGGTGTTTCGGTCAGAGATAGATCCGCCTCGACAGCCTGTACTGACGCTCCCCTTGATTCCAAATCCTTAACAAGAGTTCTGGTCTCTTCCGGATTGCTCCCCCAGGTCATGGAGGCGTCGTAGGGATTCCAATAGGTAATGGCAATATCCCATCCCGACTCAGCCAGAGATTTTGCGATAGCATTACCAATGCCGATTGTTCTGCCGGCACCGGTAATTAAAGCTAGTGGTCTTTTGTCCATAAACACCCCTTAGGTAAATACATGCAGGTCTCTCTGCCGCTCTTTCCTGAACTGCCGTGTATACAGATCGTAATAATGACCTTTTTCCTTGAGTAACTCCCTGTGGCTTCCCATCTCTTTGATCACTCCCTGCTCGATTACAAGAATTCTGTCGGCATTTCTTATTGTGGAGAGCCTGTGAGCAATGACAAAACCCGTAGAACCCTTCAAGAGAGTCTCCATCCCTTTTTGTATCATCTCTTCAGTCAGAGTATCGATAGAGCTGGTCGCTTCATCCATAATGATAATTTCCGGTCTGGCGAGAATGGCTCTGGCAAGAGAGATAAGCTGCTTCTGACCAACTGAGAGAAGTGTTCCCTCTTCCCCCACATCCTCCCTATATTGATTCTCCAGTTCTTTAATAAAATCATGGGAATGAGCCATTTTAGAAGCCTCTATAATTTCATCATCAGTGGCATCGAGCCTTCCGTAACGGATGTTATCCATAATTGTACCGGAAAAAAGATGAGGAGTTTGAAGAACAACTCCCAACTTGGACTGGAGAGATTGCTGAGTAAACCCCGTATAATCACGATGACCCATCAAAATCTGACCTTTTTTCGGTTCATAAAAACGACATACGAGGTTTGCAATGGTAGATTTTCCACCACCTGTCGGTCCGACCAAAGCTATGGTTTCCCCCGGTTTTACAGTTAAGGAAAAATTATTTAAAACCGGATTGTTCTCTTCATAGTAAAAATCTACATTTCTGAATTCGATTTTTCCTTTTACCGAATCGACTTCGATAGAGTCCTGCCGATCCTGAATATCCGGCTTTGTATCCATGAGAGAAAACACCCTTTCCGCACTGGCTACAGCCTGTTGCATCTCACCGTAAACGCGGGCAAGGTCCTGTACGGGCCACATCATAAATGTGATGTAACTTATAAAGGCCTGTATACCACCGATAGTAAACAGACCCAGTTTAAACTGAAATCCACCAAACCACAAAACGGCTCCGAATGCCACAGCTGTGATGAGCTGTACAATGGGAAGAAATATGGCCGAGAGCCAGATGGCCTTATATGAAGCCTTATACATGTCGTCTGTCAATTCACCAAAGAGAGAGAGGTTTTTCTTTTCGCGAACCAGTGCTTTAATAATTTTCACACCGGTAATATTCTCATTATAGGCACCTGTAATTTTTGAGTTAATTGAACGCACTTTTCTGTACTCACCGATTATATATTTTTGAAATCGCAAAGCGATAAAGATCAGTACAGGCATGGCCACGGCAACAATAATGGCCAGTTTCCAATTTATAATAAACATAAAGATCATTGCCGATGTAATATTTGTGATAGCCCAGACCAGATCGAGAAGGTTCCATGTAACCAGGTCGGAAACTCTCTGAATATCTGAAGTCAGCCGTGAGATGATCCAGCCTATAGGTGTTTTATCAAAATAAGAAAATGAGAGATTCTGCAAATGGCTGAAGAGTTTTTTTCTAAGATCATATTGAATCTGCTCTCCCAGCCTTCCTGCGCAGTATATAAAACCAAAAACAACCAAAGCCAGAATGAAATGCATAATTCCAAATGTAAAAAGGTACTTAAATAACAATTCCTTATTAGCGGGAATAATTGCCTCATCTATTGCTAATTTTACAACATAAGTTCCGAAAGCCTCTAAAAAAGCTGTGGCCATAATACAGAGAATAAAACCGATAAGGAGAATCCAATGCGGTTTTGCCTGCTCAAAAATCCTCAGAGCCGTTTTCGTACTGAGTTTATTGTTAAATTCTTCTTCTTTAAAATGTGTTTCAGCCATGTAAAAGCTCCTCTTCCAGTTCTGCTTCAATCTTGTTCTGCAGCTCAAATACATGTTTGTAGAATCCCGGCTCTTCAATAAGATCTTTATGCTTGCCCCGTTGAATAATCTCCCCTTCTTTAAAGACGAGAATCTGATCGGCTTTTATCAGGCTCTGAATCCTATGAGCTATGAGAAATGTCGTTCTTCCCACCATGAGATTATTGAGAGCGGCTCTTATCTGATCTTCAGTCTCGGCATCTACCGCTGAGGTTGAATCGTCAAGAATAAGAATCTTTGGATCCTTCAGTATGGTTCTGGCTATGGCAATTCTCTGCTTCTGCCCACCGGAAAGAGTCACCCCTTTCTCACCGACCATGGTTTCGTACCCTTCGGGAAAATTTTTTATACTATCGTGTATTGAAGCGGCCTTAGCTGCCTTAAAAATATCCTCATCGGTAACATCTCTCTTAACACCATAGGTAATATTCTCTTTAATTGTTGTAGAAAAAAGGAAAGGCTCCTGCTCGACAATACCGATATTGCTTCGCAAAAAATGACGGGAGTATCCCTCAATCGGGATTCCGTCGATTATCAATTCTCCTTCATCTTTGCTATAAAATCCCGGTAGAAGATTAACCAGAGATGTTTTCCCCGAGCCGGTCTCACCGAGAAGAGCTATTGATTCTCCCGGTTTACAACTGAGATTTATATTTTTTAATACAGCTGCTGAGTTATCGTAACTAAAAGAGATATTTTTAAACTGCACGTCACCAATTAATTCTTTCACATCATTTCCCGATGTTAGATCTTCCTGATCATTCAGTAAAATTGAGGCCACTCTGCTATAGGAAACCCATGAAGTCGATAACTGGGCGATCATACGACCCATCTGCTGTATGGGCCAGATAATTGTATTTAGAAAACCGATATAAGCGACGAAATCTCCAATAGACAAAGTACTATCAATGACCATCAGCGCACCCATCGTTATTCCGAAAATCACCTGGGCGGCACAAATTATGTGAGATGTAGGCCAATAGAGTGCATGATTCATAAGAAAGCGTTTACCTCTAACAAATTTCTCTCTGTTTTCCACTTCAAATTTTTCTTTTTCAAATTCCTGCCTGGCGAAAGCCCTGACAACCCGCACACCAGTGAGATTCTCCTGTACAGCAGCGGAAACCTTACCATCCTGATCCTGATAGGATTCATATGCGTTGTGAATTTTTTTGAAAAACATCGTCGACATAACAGCAATAAACGGTATGGCAATAATCGAAAATAATGCCAATTTTGTATTGAGGTAGAATATTGAAGTGAGATTAATAATGAACATAAATAATATTCGGGATAAACCCGCTACCATCTCACTGTAGAATTTCCTGAGGGTATCCACATCGGAAGTGGACTTCTGAATCAATTCACCTGTTCTCGTTTTATCGTGATAGGAAAAGGACAGCTTCTGAGTATGGTCAAAAATGGAGTTCCTTAAATCTCTGGCAATGCCCTCTGCGGTAGCACCGGTTCCTCTTGCTGTGAGAAAGGAGAACAGACCTCGAATTAAGGCGAAAGCGATATAAAACAGGGAAAAATAAATAAGAGGAAAACGCCAGTCTCCCGTATTTATAATGTCATCAATATAAAAACGGAGTACAAAATAACCGGCTGTACCAGCGGCAACTGCGACAGCCTGAAAGAATAATGCTGAAAAAAATCTGATTTTGTATCCCTTCAGTAGAAACCATAATCCTTTGCCGGATGCGGAGGGTATTTTAGATAATGTATTCATAAGCCAGGTTCCTTATTTAAAAAACGTAGTTACAAATGCTAAATCAGCTGAAATCAATTAGCAAGGGATAGAATAAATATAAATTGAGATTATTTTGATTCGGGAAAAGAATTCATCTGATTGCCAGAACCTAAGGTTTGTGCAATCAAACTTTGTTTACAAACATTCCGGAGGAAAGTGCCACATTTTTATCACCATATTTATATTTAGGATTTTCTCCGAGCGCCATCTTCACTCACTCCAATATGGCAGTGGGCTTCAACTATACCAGGAGTGACAAATCTCCCTTCTGCATCAAAGATCTCAGCCTTTTCATATTCTTCAGGTTTGATTGAACCGATTTTTTTTATCTTTCCATTTTCCAATAATATATCTGTTTTATTCGAACAGACCTTTTTTTACAATTTGTTTGTTTTTTATGACATATTCGCCCTTAGCCAGCAGACTGTGGATGGATAGATCCTTGTTACACAATAAAATATCAGCATCACTTCCCGTCTCCAAACACCCTTTTTGCGGATATTTGCCAATTGAACGAGCTACATTGGATGTAAAGAACGGCAATGCTTTTGAAATACCCATACTGTGTTCCTGCACAAGTGATATGAAGGTTTTGTAAAGATTGCTGATTTTTCCGCAGTTCATACTTTTCAGATTTCCCTCTTTGTCCCACAGGGGAAAACTGCCGTTAGAATCGGAGCTGATGGTTACTCTCTCGATATCGGTTATCTCCCCTATAAGGTTACAAATTAAAAGAGCCGTAGAGGCACTTTCCTCGGTTGCTGTAAAATCGATAAAACCACCCATATTGCAGAATCTAATGGCATCTTTTGTGAGCTTTTTACAATGAGTGGGACGAAAAACGGATATGGGAATAGATGTATTGTCTAATATCGTTTCAATTTCTTTAAGTGCCTGGGAATCTCTTCCCATGTGCAGGTGAATGTAGGTCTTTTTCCCTGATAACAGGCCCGCTTTTATTACCTCTGAAGTGACATTTGTCAATTCGCTGCTTGATGGGTAAGAGGAGCGATGATCGGCAATGGCAATTTTTAAACCGAGAATCTCATCGATAAACGCTATATCTTTTAGTACGCTTCCGGTCAATGTTATTGAGGGATAGGCGTATCCTCCGGTTAAACAGTATGCTGTAATCCCGTTTATATTGAGCTCTTTGGTTTTGGCCAGAAGCGTTTCAACTGATCTGGTTGTAGTATCGGTTCCCAGCAACCCCACGACTGTTGTAATTCCGGCTTGAACAATATCACTCATGAGGATTTCTGGTACGCGGCTGTTGAAGCCATTCTCTCCACCACCGCCGGTGAGATGTACATGTTGATCAATCAGTCCTGGAAGAGCATATAAACCTGTTCCATCTATAATTTCTGCCTTATCAAATTTCATACTACTCTCAGATGAAATTTCAGCAATTGAATTTCCCAGAACAACAATGTCTTTAATGCCTATGTTCTCAGGAGTGAAAGTCTGAATATTGCGAATGATTTTTACCATAATTCCTCCCGGTTTAGAATATGCCAAAGCTGTGCCAGGTTCAAGAAGCAATATCTGTAAAGTAATCATCCTTTATGGCAGTATTATTGAAATTCGTAAATATACAGTAAGGCACAACCCAGTACTATAACACAGCCTAAGGAACTGATTTTTTTGGCTTAGCTTTTTTTAGGGGGGAGTGGAAAAAATACGAAGAGGGATTCTCTTCAAATAAAAAAACCGCCCCCTCAGAAACTCTGAGGGGGCGGCAAAAGAAAAATTTATATAAAAGGGATTAGTCATTAACTCTTTTTTTACCGGCGTCGAGCATTTTTTTCAATGTGTCCGCTGGGTTCTTGCATTTGCTCAAAAGAATCATGGATGCAATGATGTATGGTTTGTAACTGGCTTCTTTGTAGAGAGGATCTCTGTATCTGTCGAAAACAGATGCAGCAACTTCACCTTCTTTACAACTGACACCTGAGATGTCAGCAGGAAGACAATGCATATAGAGCGCTTTGCCCTCTTTTGTTGTCTTCATAAGGTCTTCAGTACATTCCCAGTCTTTGTGCTTAGCATTCTGAGCAAGAAGTTCTTTCTCAAGAGCATCGATTCCCGCCTGATCACCATCAGCATAAAGGTCTGTTCTCTTTTCCATAGCCGCAAAAGGTGCCCATGATTTAGGGTACACTATATCGGCATCTTTAAATGCTTCAGCCATTGAATTAGATTTAACGAATTTACCACCGGTTCTTTCAGCGTTAGCTCTGGCAACTTCTTCAACCTCAGGCATGATTTCATAACCCTCTGGATGAGCGAGATGAACGTCCATTCCCAGTCTTGTGAGAAGACCGACAATTCCCTGAGGAACGGAAAGAGGCTTACCATAAGAGGGAGAATATGCCCATGTCATAGCTACTTTTTTCCCTTTCAGGTTTTCAATTCCACCAAGTTCATTGATAATGTGAAGTGCATCGGACATGGACTGAGTCGGATGGTCGATATCACACTGAAGGTTTACAAGTGTAGGTCTCTGCTCGAGAACACCATCGAGGTTACCCTGTTTTACAGAATCAGAAACTTCCTGCATGTATGTATGGCCTTTACCGATGTACATATCATCTCTGATACCGATAACATCAGCCATGAAAGAGATCATATTTGCTGTTTCTCTTACAGTCTCACCATGGGCAACCTGAGATTTCCCCTCATCAAGATCCTGAACTTCAAGACCTAAAAGGTTACAAGCACTGGCATAACTGAATCTTGTTCTTGTTGAGTTATCTCTAAAAAGAGAGATGCCTAAACCACTGTCAAATATTTTTGTTGAAATATTTTCTTCTCTTAAATTTCTTAAAATGTCCGCCACGATGAATGTTGATTTGATTTCATCATCACTTTTGTCCCATGTTAGAAAAAAATCATCATTGAACATTTTGTCACTGGCTAGTTTAGAGAGATCTTTTATCATCTCTTCTATTCGAATTTTACTCATTAAATATACTCCTATTATTTTACAAACTATTTAATACAATACTGTACGCTTCACATATTATTTTACGATGTGAGTTCCTGTTTTACCAGCAACTGCTAATTTTATATGTTCGGGATCGGTAATAATCGCCTTCTTACCGCCTTTTTCTATAAAGCTGACAACAGCTTCTATTTTAGGTAGCATACTTCCCGGAGCAAAGTGCCCCTCTTTCATATACTGTTTAATCTCATCAAGACCTACGTTTTGCAGTTTTTTCTCTTCAGGAGTGTTGAAGTTCAATGCGACCTGAGGTACTCCGGTAGAGATGATGAGGAGATCTGCATTCAGTTCTGCCGCGAGAAGACTGGTGGCAAAATCTTTGTCAATAACCGCATCGACTCCCACATATTTATCATCTTCCTTAACAACGGGAATACCGCCGCCACCGACAGCTATGACATTAAATCCAGCATCGATAAGCGTATTGATTGCTTTTTTCTCAACAATGATTTGGGGCTTCGGCGATGCTACGACTCTTCTGAATCCTCGTCCTGCATCGGAAACCATGTTCCAGTCGGGATGTTCTTTTTTAATTGTCTCCATCTGCTCTTCACTGTAAAAAGTACCGATCGGTTTAGTCGGTGTTACAAAAGCCTGGTCGTTTTTATCCACTTCGACCTGTGTAACGACTGTGACCGCGCTCTGGTCCATGCCTCTTTTTTTGAACTCATTGTCCATAGCCTGCTGAATCTGGTAGCCAATGGCTCCCTGAGTATCGGCTCCACAACTGACAAGGGGAACGCTGTGCATTCCCGCTGATTCATGAGCGATTTCAGATCTTCTTAAAATGAATCCTACCTGAGGACCATTTCCATGAGTGACGACAACGCTGTATCCCCCCTCAATTAAATCCACTATATGTTGCGCAGTTGTACAGATTGCAGAATACTGATCCGCAACTGTCTGATGTTCTTTATCCGCGATGAGAGAGTTACCACCGATAGCAATAACAGCCAGTTTATTTTCCATAAAGACTGTCCTCCTGTATTTTTATTAATATTAATTATCATTTGCGAAATTAAAGTATGATTGTCTGATAATATCATATTCTAGCAGAAAAGCTAATTAATTTTCAACAATTAGAGCTCGAGATATTCTAAAAAAATCAAAATTTCTGTATTGTGCGGTTTATAGGAGAAATTTAATGTCCACAACATCAGAAGCAAGAATGATTCTTGATTCAACAGCAAACCCGGGACCACTGGGATTAATGGGATTCGGTATGACAACAGTTTTACTGAATATCCACAATATCGGCGTCTTTGAACTCAACTCTATGATTCTTGCCATGGGTATATTCTTCGGAGGTCTCGCACAGATCTTTGCCGGTTTAAACGAACAGAAAAAAGGCAACACCTTTGCCGCAACTGCTTTTACTTCCTACGGAGCTTTCTGGCTTTCATTTGTAGCACTGCTCATCCTTCCTAAAATGGGATTAGCCGAGGCATCCAATTCACTTTCAATGGGATTCTACCTTCTCATGTGGGGAATCTTTACAGGTTGCATGTTCATCGGAACTCTTAAGCTGACAAGAGCACTGCAGGTCGTTTTCGGATCACTGACTATACTCTTTTTCCTTCTCGCCATTAAAGATTTTACAGAAATCGCGAGCATAGGAATAATAGCGGGATATGTTGGTATCTTCTGCGGGTTAAGCGCAATGTACACAGCAATCGCAGAGATTCTGAACGAACTCTACGGTCGGGTTGTTCTGCCTCTCGGTTTTATGAGATAAAACTGCTGAACACCGGTTTTGAAAGGATTCACCGTTTCAGGTGAATCCTTTTTTATCTAACTGAAGAGATTGACGATATCGTCCTTTCCAAGAGACTTGAAAAAACTGCTCTCTGTGGATACTACATCCTCAATTAACATTTTTTTGCGGTTCTGCATTTCAAGAATTTTATCCTCCACCGTGTCTTTTGCAATGAATTTATAGGCGATAACCTTATTTTGCTGCCCAATCCTGTGGCTTCTGGCTATAGCCTGTGCTTCTATAGCGGGATTCCACCAGGGATCAAATAGAACAACATAATCGGCAGCAGTCAGATTTATCCCCACTCCCCCTGCTTTAAGACTTATGAGAAAAACAGAATTGTCTTCCATTTTCTGGAAATTATTAATCTGTTCAGCACGGTTTTTTGTCTGTCCGTCAAGGTAAGAATAATTTATCCCGCTCAAATCAAGGAACTCTCTTATTATTGTCAGCGATTTAACAAATTGAGAAAAGATCAGGATTTTATGATTTTCCGTAATGATCTCTTTGATGAGATCTTTGAGCAATTCAAATTTAGCTGAGATGATGTGCTTGTATTCCCGGGAGACCATTGAGGGGAAATTCGCCGCTTGCCTCAGACGGAGCAATGCCTCAAAAATAACCATTTGAGAGCCGGAAACACCTTTATCATCGACGGAATCCTGAATTCGATCTCTGTAGGATTGACGGATTTCATTGTAGAGTTTTCTCTGCTCAAGTCCCAGTTCTATATGCTGGATAATCTCCTCTTTTTCGGGCAGATCTTTAGCGACATCTTCTTTCTTCCGACGAAGGATAAAGGGAAAGACAATCTTTCTCAAAAGATCAGTTGCCCCTTCATCATTATTATCCTCAATAGGTCGGGCAAAGCGCCTCTTAAACTGTTCCGCAGAACTGAGTAGCCCAGGGTTGAGAAAGTCAAATTGAGACCACAAATCCATAGTGTTGTTCTCAATAGGGGTTCCCGTAAGAGAGAGACGATGTTTTGCGTTGATGAGTTTGACACTTTTAAATATCTGAGAAGAGGCATTTTTAATATTCTGTGCTTCATCGAGAATCAAATAAGAGAATTCCATGGAAGCAAAAAGCTCAATATCATTTCGCAAGGTGTGAAAACTTACAAGGATAAGATTTTCGTCTTGCAGTTCCAGCTCAGTCTTAGCCCGCCCAGAGCCGTAATGCCGGAGTGTTTTAAGTTCAGGAGTAAATCTGGCCGCTTCATCCTGCCAGTTGGGCATGGTGCTGACAGGAACTACTATGAGCGCGTTTTCCAGTTTTCCCTCTTCTTTGAGTTTCATAAGCAGAGCAAGAGTCTGTATGGTTTTCCCTAAACCCATATCATCGGCAAGACAACCATTGAGATTATAGCGGTTGAGAAAACAAAGCCAGTTGAGACCTGCCTGCTGGTAGTGTCGAAGCTCGGCATGCAATCCATCCGGAGGGAGAATCTCCTCGATCTGATCGAAGTTCTGCAAACCGGCGATGGCATTACCCAATCTTTTAACCTCGACATCATCGCGGTTTTCAATTTCCTCATAGAGTACATCTATCATGCCCAGATTATACGAAGAGAGAGAGAGTTCACCTGCATCATCCATCCCCATATTTCTCAATTGTTCCAGTTTCTCCAAATCGGACTTCCGGATAAGGTAAAATGCACCCCGCCCCTTCAACAACGGGTCACCGGGAGTGAAACTTTCAAAAACCGGAGTATCGAGTTTTCCCTCCTCATCGCGGATTTGAGTTTTAATGTCCAGCCAGTCAGAGTTTTTATTCACCTTAAAAGAGAATCCCGCTGCCATTTTTATCTTCTGTTTTGTGCCTCGCCTGCGAAGTTCAACACCCTCTCTGATAAGAGTTTCACCAAAATAGAGAAGCATTTTATCAACGGAGCTTTTAAATTCAAAAGTAAAACCGTCTTTGAAATCGAGATCGCTATAAATAATTTTGTCGCCGATAATCTCACAGAAAAGGTTAAATGCAAATAATTCATAATCGCTGTTTCGATTAACTATGGTCGTTTTTTCATCGGTCTTATCTGAGATAAAAGAGGTGGTAGCACTCTGTCGGAAGGCGAATTCCCTATCCAGATATCTGAAGAAGAGTGAAATCCTCGATTTGCGTCCCCTTTCGGAAAATTCCATTATAGGCACAGGTTCAAGATCCAGATATTCTATTCTGTTCTGAGGCAGTTCAACAGTGATACCTTCAGGCAATCCCCGGCCGACTTCATCGGAAAGTTCAATAATCTCGTATTCACTCATCGAAGTGCTTTCGGCGAAAAATCGAACCAGATATTCCGAAGCCTCATTGACTTCCCGCAAATAAAAAATGGTGTCACTATGCATATCAAAAAGATAAAAAAGACCATTTTCCTCATAAAACTCATGAGGGAGAAAGAGGGTTCTCGATGAGCTGACTCCATCAGAAAAGGTGATCTGAGGCATATAGAAAGGATCCCCTGATTTATGATCGTAAAACAGAAAGCTGATATGAGTTTCTGTGATCTCTTTTACAGTGATCTCTCTAATTCCCCTATAGTCGTAATAATAAAAGCAACTGATATCGTTCAAATATCCCGAATCAAACACCGAAGAGAGACGAAAAAGCTCTTTGTTCTTTCTCATCAGTTTCAAAAAGGCATTTTCACTTTTATTGAGGGGATCCGTATCATCTGATGTGCCCCATTTGCACAGAGGATTTTCATCCTCACCGGGATAATTATTCAGATGATAAGGAGTGATAGAAAGCCCTCTGGTCATGGTGTCTGTGAAAAAGTCAGGCTCAACCACAAAGGCGTTGGACCATGGTGATTTTTCCGGCTCTGGATTCTGTCCAACTATTTCAACAGGTTCATCAATTTTTTCCCGTAAAAGGACTTCAGTCTGATAAGGCTCGTTATCTGCAAGCATGTCCGGTTTAGGCTTAACTACAGTTGCAGGATCTGGATCTGGATCTCTATCATTGGGGAGTGAAGTCTCCCGCAGTGGTTTTTCTTTTACATTGGAAGACTCTTTTAAAGCGGTAAGCTCTGAAAAAAGGGGAAGATCATCAAAAAGAGAGACGTGAAGATTTTCCTTCACATCCTCTTTAATTTTTTTCTTGAGAGATCTCTTTTTTGATTTAACTTTCGGACCGGCAACTTCTGCAACTTCCAGTTCGAAGTCGTCAAACAGAAACTGCTGTCCCATATCAATATGCTTTGGCAAATACTACGCGCTTGATACTGTCCTTACCGCAATGAATACATTTACCAGATTCCTCTTTTCCGTCGAGAGGGATATTTCTGATGGAGATCTTAAGCTCCTGCAGCTCCTCTTCACACTGAACAGAACCACACCAGTGAGATAAAGCAAATCCCCCGTGAATTTCCGGTTTCTTTTTGTTTTCAGCGGTGAAAAATGCTTCAAATTCATCTTTATCATCAAAGACATGAGTATTATCATCGCGGTATTTTTTTGCTCTTTCAAAGAGTGTGTTCTGAATATCATCGAGAGTTGTATGAATATCCCGGACAAAATTATCTCTATCGATAAAGTCTTTTTTCAATTCCGGATTATCTCTTCTCAATACAGCCAGTGAGTTCTTTTCAATATCTCTCATTCCGACTTCCACTTTCAGAGGAACCCCTTTTTTAATCCAGTACCAGTTTTTCTCACCGCCTCTCAAATCTCTATCGTCAACTTCCATTACAAGATGTCTTTCGTGGAATCGTCCGTGCTCTTTGATTCCGGCTTTGGTATCTTCGATGTATTTGAGAACAGTTTCTCTCTCTTCATCGGTTTTGTAGATGGGGAGGAATACGATATGAGCCGATGCAATTCTTGGAGGTAAAACCAGTCCGTTATCGTCGGAGTGAGTCATAATCAACGCTCCGATAAGTCTGGTGGAAACGCCCCATGAGGTTGTCCATGCGTATTCTTCTTTCGTGTCTTTAGACTGAAATTTAATGCCTGATGCTTTGGCGAATTTCTGGCCGAGAAAATGGGAAGTACCCGCCTGTAGAGCTTTTCTATCCTGCATCATAGCTTCGATAGAATAAGTGGAGACGGCTCCGGGGAATCTCTCTGATTCACTTTTCTCACCGGTAATGACGGGAACGGCCAGAATATTTTCAGCAAAATCTTTGTACACATTGAGCATTTTGAGCGTTTCTTCTACAGCTTCCTCTTTAGTTGCATGCACTGTGTGTCCCTCCTGCCAGAGGAACTCCGCTGTTCTGAGGAACAGTCGGGTTCTTCTCTCCCAACGGACGACATTGGCCCATTGATTGATTAGAATAGGAAGATCTCTATAAGAGTTAACCCATTTGGCGAAAGTGGCACCGATTATGGTTTCACTGGTGGGTCTGACGATAAGAGGCTCATCGAGGGCTCCGTCGGGAACAAGAGTTCCCTCTGCATTTTTAGTGAGTTTATGGTGAGTGACAACGGCGCATTCAGTCGCAAAACCTTCAACGTGATCAGCTTCTTTCTGGAGATAACTCAGAGGGATAAAAAGAGGAAAATAGGCATTCTTATGACCTGTTTCCTTGAACATATCGTCCAATTCCCGCTGCATATTCTCCCAGATTGTATATCCCCAGGGTTTGATTACCATACACCCGCGGACATCGCTGTTCTCGGCCATCTCGGCGGCTTTGATCACTTCCTGATACCAGATGGGATAATCTTCGTCCCTTCTGGGGCTGATTGCTGTCTTGTTGTTTTTTGCCATTGTACTACCTGTATATAAAATTTGGATTTATTTAACTGTTTGGAGGAATTATGATATGAAATAAATGAAGGATTTTCAATGGGAACTCTCTGGATTCTTTCAATTATCCTGCCAATCTCTAATCCTTAGCCAATTCACCTTTCTCCCATGATTCCCTAGAGCCCTCGATCTTGTTGAATAATGGAGCTATCAAAATTGTAAGAGTTGATACTGACTCAAGCCGTTCATAAAACTGTGAGTTCCTGATTTTTAATTTCGCGGCCAAATGGTCTATTTCAAACTCTATCTGTGAATCACTCACATCTATTAAACCGATGAACTTCTCACTACTAATTTTACTTCGATCAAAGTGATAACCGCGTTTCTCGGATTCATTCAGTATAATCCACAGGTATTCGGCAATGGCTCCCAGGGGATTGCCGCATTCTTTGAACCTCACAAGTTGAGGGTGATTAGTATACCCTCTTGTTTTACCTTGAAGAACTTTCTGCGCAAGGAGTGTCTCTCTCCAAAGAGCAACTAATCCCTTTGGATCGAGATATGAAGGGTCTAATGTCCACAATCGCATAATTACACCTAAAGATGATAAGTCAAACCCAAAGACAAGCCGAAAGTATGCAGATCATTAAAAGTATATTCACCCACATCATTTGTCCCTTCGGCGCCCCCCCCAAGAAATCGGGCGTTTATAAAAGAAGTCAATCTGTCATCGAATCGATACCCTCCCCGGAAAGAAAGGTCGTAAATATAACCTGTAAAAGGATATTCCGCGCCATTAAAGAATTTATTACTCGCATAAAATCCGTCTCCGTCGAACATAAGGAAAATTCCATTACCCCACTCATAACCCACTCTCATTTTTAAAATGGGAACAGGACCTATATTGTCAGTAACAGATCCCAACCCATTTTCACCAGCTCTGAAGACGATGGATGCATTGCGAATCTGAAGGGATAAACCGGTGCTGAGGAAAAATCCATCAGGCTGTATAATATCAAACAAATAGGAGAATCTCCAAAAATCAAAGGCATAGGTTAAATCCAGAAACCCATCGGCAGGAGTGTAGTCCACCCCATCAAAAGTGAAATTCCCTCCTATGGGGGCCTGGGTCTTTATTGTAAGGGGCTGATAGAGAAGTATCACATGATGCCTTTGATTCAGCGAAAGATCAGCTTCAAATCGAGAAAATGGAATTAGAGTATCCTGATTGCCCTGGGAGACATAATCAAAGACATCTCCTTTATCAGATGTTGTACCTGATTGGATGACATGTTTAATGATCCCCGTAAAACCGAACTCCGCAGACAAATCCAATTCGATATTGTTCTGAGAAATCACCAAACTGGAAAAGCCCAGCATTATTGCCACAACAATTATTATTTTTTTCATTGAAAAACTCCTTTTTCGATTTCTTCTTTTAAAATCTCTTTCATCTTCCGTGCCTCCATTCTACTTGATTCTCTTCTCCCCTAATCAATCTCACAATATTCGATCGGTGTAAAATGATTATCAAAGTGGCGATCGCAATAAAGAACGCGAGTTTTACAAGAGAGAAATCTCCTTTCGTTAGAATCATAAAGACACTGTATATAATAGGGAGAAAAAAGGCAGAGATAAGAGATGCCAGAGATACATAACGGGTTATTGCAATAACTAAAATAAATACAAAGAGACAAATTGGTGCTGCAGGCGGGAAAAGGGCCGATACTCCCCCTGCTGCTGTCGCTACACCCTTCCCGCCATTAAACCTGAACCAGATTGGAAAGACATGTCCCAGCACAAGAGAGAACAAAAGAACTATTTGAAATATTGATAGTGGCAACTCAGCAAGAGAAAAAACAGACATAATTGATGGAGCTAAAAAAACCGGGAGGAACCCCTTCAAGAAGTCCACGAGAAGAACAGGAAGGGCTATTTTCCAACCGAGAACTCTGAAGACATTTGTCGCACCGGCATTGCCGCTCCCTTTTAATCTGAGATCTTCACCGCAGATTATAAATCCTGCGATTAGAGCAAAGGAGACTGACCCCAGTAAATACGCAGAAACCACTATCAGGTAAATCATTTATTACCCTTTTCCCGATTTTAGAGGCATTGGAATCAATAGACTGGTATTATCACGATATGAGATATATTCGGGATTTCCCCCATATTTCTTATCAGCACCTTTCTCCAGGAGGGGAATCCCGCTGACAAAAAGCAATAGTATAGTAAGAAATACAGGCCCCAATACAGACAAGTATAAAAAACCCTGCAAATAGGGAAGAACGACGACAAACAACCCCCACCATACAAGGATTTCTCCAAAATAATTGGGGTGTCTCGAGTATTTCCACAATCCGGCCTGCATCCACTTCCCTTTATTTTCAACTTTTCTCTTGAATTGAAATTTTTGTGAGTCGCTTATGGTTTCCACAACAAACCCAATAATAAAGATAGCGAATCCCAAGTACATAAGCAGACTTTGGGACTCCATATTCCTGTTGGTTAAAAAGAGAGAGAAGGGAAGCATAATGACCCAAACGGCTATTGTCTGTAACAACCAGAAACGAATGAGATTGACCGGGTTATTCCTTTTATCATCAAATCGGTCGTCAGTTTTCGTGATCAATATTCGTGCAAAGAGATAGGAACCCAATCGGAATCCCCAGAGCATGATGGCAAGAGTCATTACCAGCTGCTGCGGTGCAAAACCTCCACCGCTGGCAACTAAAAGTACTGGTGCGAGAACAAAAAAGGATAGACTGTACGAAAGGTCTGTAACCTGATCTGTTTTAAAAGAAAAAGCAATTAAAAAGAAAAAAAGATTAATACCTACGCTTATAAGTAGTGACACCAAAATTGGCTGTCTGCTCAAAAAAATTATCACATTGCGCCTCCATATGAATAAAAAGTCTCTGCATCAACTAGCTTATTGGGATTACTCTGACCAGGTTCGGGAAGTATGGTTGGTCCATGAATTTGTATGACCGAACCATTCTCCCTGTTTAAAATCAATTCCACTGGATCTATCAGCAATCTAAGCAGGGGGCTCTTCAACGTCATCTCAATGGCAAATGTCTCACTGACCCCATCCTCATATCCTTTGACAGCCTTTAATTTCATGGGAATGAGTGTCATAATATCGAAATAAGGGAGACGAAATTCAAGCACTTCTCCGCTTGCCAATAGCTCATTATTGTCTTTAATTAAATAGGAAAGCATTGGACCCACAACTATATTATCTTTCCAATTAATACTTTTTGTCCTTACTTTTCCATTTTTTTCTCTTATAATTTCCAATTTATCGTCAATCTTTCTCAAAGAACCGGTAAAACCCAGTTCATAGATGGCTGTTTTATATAAAATTAATTCGCTGTTGTTTAAAAAGACAGTTTCAAAAGCTGCCAGCTCTTCTCCGCGAGAATAATAATGATGTGTTACTTCTCCCGATGTTCCCTGTCTGATTATATTGCCATTCATTACTTCTATTTTTTCACTTGAGAACAAACTTACTGTAAGACTTACATATATAAATATAATAATTTTATACTTTATCATGACTAGCTCCTGTAATAATAATAATTACTATTAGTGATAAAAACAAATTTATTTGCATTTTATATTACATATTGTTATATTTAGACTATGGAAAGTAATATTTTTGGAAGAAATCTAAAATTTTATAGACTGAAAATGAAAATCACTCAAACCAATCTTGCGGAAAAAGCAGGCATAGGGCAGGTCAGCATAGCCAACTATGAAAGGGGAACACGATTTCCCGGTGAAGAGACCTTAATTAAGCTCGCAGCATCTTTGGGGCTGCCTCTAGATCTTCTTTTTAACAACTACCAATCCATTAGCGAACCAACGACTGAAATATCATTTGATATAGATCAATTAATTGAAATGTTATTAAGAGATTCTTTAGAAAATTGTCAATCCTATTTAAACGGCTGGAAAAAAGTTAAAAATTATTCTCTCGAGTTGTTTTTTATTGAAATTCTTATTCCCACCTTAAAAGAGACTGGCACACGATGGTTCAATGGAGAGATGTCCATACCGGAAGAACATATAATAAGTAATCGTATAAGAGAAATAATTTCCCTCTTCTCTTCGTCAGAAGATGTGAAAGTGATCCAAAATAGTTCCAATATTTGGATGGGATTCTGCGCACCTTCTGACAAACACGATCTTGTACTGTTTATGTTGTCAAAATTATTAAAAGTCAGAGGTTGGAAGACCATCTTTTTGGGAACAGATATTCCGCTCAATGACCTCATAGCCGTGATGGGAAAATATAAACCATCAGTTGTTTCCGCGTCTTTATCTATGCCCCTCTTTGAGAGCGGTCTTGATGCTTACTTACAAAAAATTGAAATGTTAAGTAGTGGGCATTGCCCGATTATTATCGGTGGAAACAGTGAGAAGGATTCCTCGCTGTCTCAATATGGAAATCAGATTTCTTATGTTTCATCCCTGAAAGAGGGATATGAATCAGTACTACTTTATGAAAAGTAATGGAGAGTTATTATGACTAAGATTATAATTGTTAATATGTTGTTAGTGTCTGTATTAAGTGTTCACGGAAAAGCTCAGAGTGAGCCCTTTCACGAAACTGTTCCCTATGTGGACATGGACCGTTTCTCAGATGACTGGTATGTGATTGCACTCATTCCGACCTCATTCGAAAAGGGTGCTGAAGATGGTATAGAAAACTACAGCATCGATGACGAGGGCAACATACGTGTAGAATATACATTCAAAAAAGGTAGAAGAGAGCTCAAAGAAAGAGTCATGTACCAGAAGGGCTGGATTTATGACAATGAGACAAATGCCGAATGGCGTATCAGACCTCTTTGGCCATTAAAACTGCCTTATTATATTATGGAGCTGGATGACGATTACACTCACACTGTTATAGGTACAAATAATTACAAGTATTTATGGATAATGGCGAGAACACCTAGAATGGATCAGTCACTTCTCAATGCGATTGTTGGCAGAATGGTACAACGGGGGTTTGACCGGGAAAAGATAATTTTGATGAAGCAGAGTGGAGCCTGAATTATGATTGAAAACGCAATGAACGGATATCAGATTTATCACAGTTTCCTCTCGGGGTTTTTGAGTATTAGAAAGCAGAGAGAACAGTTGAACGCCATAAATGTCTTTCCCGTTGCCGATGGTGATACAGGAAATAATATGGTTAGAACCATAAACCTCATTGTCAACAGATTGGAACCCAACCGCTCGGCGACAAAAGTTCTGAATAATATAGCCGATTTATCTCTCGAAAGCGCTAGGGGGAATTCGGGTATTATTTTTTCCCAATACCTGAACGGACTGGCACTCAATACAGATGGAAAAGATGTCTTATCAATTCACGAGTTTGCCGATGCCGCGCAAAAGGCTGTAAAACTAGCCTATGAGGCTATGGAGAATCCTGTAGAGGGAACCATATTAACTGTTCTGAGCGCTTGGTCCGAGTCGATATACACAAACAGTCAAAAGAAAAACTCGCTGGAACAAATTTTCGAAAAGGCTCTTTCTGTGGCAAAAATAGTTCTGGGTAAAACTAAAGATCAGTTGGCAGTATTAAAAGAGAATGATGTTGTCGATGCGGGAGCCATGGGTGCTGTATCCTTTCTGGAGGGGATTGAATTATTTAAATTCAACGGACCGGTTCCTGTCTCATTCAGAAAAACGCTCGTTCAGAATGAATATATCAGCGGACTGATTACAACATCAACAAAACACAACATCACTTCTCAAGTAAAATTCCGATACTGTACAGAAGTCCTTATAGATCATCCCAAAACCTCCCCCGATAAAATAAGAGAGAGGCTGAAGGATTTGGGAGATTCACTGATTGTCAGTAAAGGGGTCAATAAAAGCCGCATTCACATTCACAGCAATTCACCTCAGATTGTCCTTGAACGATTGAAAAAATACGGTAAAATTTTAGAACAGAAAGCTGATGATATGATCCGACAGGAACAGGTTGTCAATAAAAGATTCTCTTCTACAGCGATACTGACAGACTCTATTGCCGACATACCTATGGATGTTCTCGATAAATATCAAATCCATGTGCTAAATCTCACACTCAGCTGGAACGAAGAGGAATATCTCGATAGAATAACAATCTCTCCCGAGCAGTTTTACAAACTACAGCAGGTACGATCGACGTTCCCCGGAAGCTCTGTTCCTTCAACAAGTACTGTAAAAGCATTGTATCAGCATCTAGCTGATCATTACGACAACATCATTGTGCTTTCCGTTGCCAAATCCCTCAGCGGGACCTGGAATCAAATGAATAAAACAGCAGAACTTTTCAACAAAGAGAAGAAGAGAATAACCGTAATAGACACCTGCCTGAATTCCGTGGCCCAGGGCTTGCTTGTAAGAGAGGTCGCAAAGAAGGCCCAGGAAGGGAAATCTTACGAAGAACTCATCAATATGGCAGAAAACCTGAAAAAGCGGATTAAAATTTATGTCAGTGTCAGTACTTTTAAATATATGGTCAAAGGGGGACGGGTCAGCCCACTCAAAGGAGCCATAGCCACTCTTCTTAACCTCAAACCAATCGTCTCTCTCGATGAAAATGGGAAGGGCATTGCTTTTGAAAAGTCTTTTTCCGGAAAGGGCCTTATTAAAAAAATGACCCAGATTATTAAAGAGATGAAAGAGGAAAAGGGGATCGAATCCTATGCCGTGGTCCATGCTGATGCAGAAAAGAGAGGACGGCAATTCTCAGATCTAATGGAACGTGTAACCGGAAAAGCTCCGGAGTACATTTCCAGCATATCACCCATAGTGGGAATGCACTCCGGGAAAGGGGCTATCGCTATCGGTGTTATTGAAGGCACGGGACAAATTAAGCAGGATTAAAATCCTCCCGGGAATCATCCCTGTCTTCAAGAGTTTGCTTTTTGCCGGCTGCGCGCAGAAAACAAAACAGCCCCCGCATTTAATATAAGCGGGGGCTGTTTTTATCTTTTCTACGTATTATTTATTTATAACCTTATCTACTGCACTGGCAATATTATGGTATCCTGTACATCTGCAAAGATGTCCGGACAACTCTTTTTTCATTTCATCTTTAGACATCTTTTCGCCTCTTTCTTCAAGGGCAGTTGCACTTACAACAAGACCGGCCGTACAGAAACCGCATTGAATAGCTCCTTCATCAACAAAAGCCTGCTGCATTTCTGAAAGCTTTCCATCTTTTTCGATGCCTTCAATGGTTCTAACCTCTTTTCCATCTACCCAGACAGCGAGGTAAATACATGAGTCAATAGATTCTCCATTGATCATAACAGCGCAAGCACCACACTCTCCGACTTCACATCCTTTTTTTGAACCAGTCAATTCAAGGTCATCGCGAAGAACATCTAAAAGAGACTTTCGTACATCCACCTCGACAGTTCTTTCTTTACCATTCAAAGTAAATGTTATCTTCTTTAATACATCACTCAATTTATTTACCTCCAGCAAGTTGGGCTGCTTTAGTTAATGCTCTCTGAGAACAAATCTCAATAAGCTGCTGCCTATAAGCTTTTGAAGCTCTCCAAGAATCT
The DNA here is from genome assembly GCA_016744925.1 of Spirochaetaceae bacterium. GTDB lineage: Bacteria > Spirochaetota > Spirochaetia > DSM-2461 > DSM-2461 > Spirochaeta_F. The sequence continues at coordinate 36,164 of JADGDJ010000002.1, read as the reverse complement.
CTCGGTTTACCATCAAGAACAGCTTTTTTTCCAATTTCATTGATATTTTCTTCAGTTACTTCCAGGCCTTTTGCATAATCTTCAGCTGTTTTACACCTGATAGGAACAGGACCGGCTACACCTAGAGCAATTCTTACATCTGAGAATTTATTTCCATCGAGTTTACAGATTACAGCACATCCAAGATTCGCTATATCGAGAGCTTTTCTCTGACTGAATTTAATGTACTCACCGGAAAATCCTTCATAATCTTCTTTTTTAATTAGAATTTTTGTAAGGATTTCATTTTGCTTAACATCAGTCCAACCAGGACCCAGGTAAAAATCTTTAACATCGATGGTTCTATTTCCGTCGGCACTTTCAAGAACAAGCTGTGAATTATATGCCCAAACAGATGTTGCCGTATCGGCACTTACAGCTCCATTGGCAATATTACCACCTATTGTTGCAACTTTTCTAAGCTGTGGGCCACCGACAACACCGCCGGCCCGGCCTAACATGGGAATATGTTTAGTAATAATTTCGTTATTTTCCAACATATGAAAAGTTGCCATACAGCCTATTGAAATTGTACCTTCAGAATCAATTGAGATCTCTTTTAGCTCTTTGATTTTATGGATTCCCATGAGCTCAAGACCTTCGATATGTTTTTCTCTTATCTCAACAAGAATATCTGACCCGCCTGCAACTATTTGTGCATTTGGATTTTCTTTTAATATCTTTTTTGCTTCATCTAGTGTTTCGGCCTCAAAATATTTATTAAAATCATACATATAATTCTACCCCCCTATTAAATTAAACCGGTTTCTTTAAATTTCTCAAAAACTCTCTGCGTATTCATAGGGAGTCTTGTAAATGACACACCTGTAGCATTTAATACAGCATTCCTGATTGCCGGTGCAGGAGTTATTGCAGGAGGTTCACCTAGAGACTTATTACCAAATGGCCCAGTAGGTTCATATGTCTCAACAAATTCAACTCCAAGATCCGGTGTATCCATCATTGTAGGCAATTTATAATCCAAAAGGTTATTATTTAAAGTTTTCCCGGTTTCCGGATGAAGTTTAAGTTCTTCTGTCAGGGCATAACCCATTCCCATACTCATACCTCCATGAACCTGACCTTCAGCAAGCTGACGATTCATAATAGTACCGGAGTCATGAACATTGTAAATCTCTATAACATCAATTGTACCTGTTTTGATATCCACTTCGACTTCAGTAAAAGTGACGCCAAAAGCAAGAGCATTCGATTTTGTCTGATTGTATACATCCACAGAAATAGGATTGGAGTTTTCTCTGCTATAGTATGTATCCATAGCAAGATCAGCTAATGACATAACTACTTTCCCACTATTTTTTTCTATAATTTGAGAATCTTTTATATCAAGCTTTTCTACAGCAATCTCTTTTCTCTTTTTTACAGCTTCAAAAATTCTGGACTTACATTCTAAGGCCGCTTTTTTAACAGCTGCACCGGACACATAGGTCTGTCTTGAAGCATATGCTCCCGTGTCAAAAGGTGTCGTATCTGAATCGGTTGTAGACTCGAGATAAACTTGATCAGTTGAGATTCCAAGAACTTCTGCCGCCATTTGTGAAAAGACAGTATCCGATCCCTGTCCAATTTCTGTAGCACCTACCTGCATAAGAATTGAACCATCAGGTCTTAAAACAATTCTTGCCCCGGCAATTTCCAGGCAGACAGGATAAGTTCCGGATCCATAACAGAATTCGGCCATTCCAACACCACGTCTTATATCACCTGTCTGATTGGCATATTTCTTTCGTTTTTCATCCCAGTTTATGAGCTCTTTACCTTTGTCTATACATTCTTCAAGACCACATGAAAGAATTTTCAGCTTTGTTTTAGGATCTGCATCACCTTCTTTTACCTGGTTAAGTTTTCTAAAGTCAGTGGGATCCATTCCAATTTTAGCAGCTACATCATCGACGTGAGATTCCAGTGCATAATTAATTTGGGGGATACCATACCCTCTCATGGCGCCGGCTACGGGAGCATTACTGTAAACTGAAATCATATCAAATTTGACATTGGGAGTGGTATACATTTGTATAAAGGCTGTTCCCTGTTTTGCGACAGGGGAAATACCGTGAGAAGCATAGGCTCCTTTTGCAGTTTCTAAAGAGACTTCTCTTGCTATCATTTTGCCATCTTTAGTTACACCTGTTTTAATCTTGTATTTAACAGCGTGTCTAACTCTGGTTCCTATAATACTTTCTTCTCTATCAAGATCCAGTAGAACTGGCTTTCCACCAGCAGCCAATGTAAGAGCAGCATTTAATGGTTCTATACAAGAGTCCTGCTTTGCACCGAATCCACCGCCGATATAAGGTTTGATTACCCGGATTTTATGAACGGGCATTTCAAAAGCCTGACCAATGATTCTTCTAACAACATGAGGTATTTGTGTTGACGAGACAACAGTTAATCTATCCTGTGCATCAACATAAGCATATGAAACATGATTTTCCATGGCACAATGCTGAACAGTCTGGGTTTCAAATTCATTTTCTACGACAAAGTCTGCTTTAGCAAATCCCTCTTCCACATTTCCAAACTCATAGTTCATTTTCCCTACTATGTTTTTGGTACCTTTATGGATCTCCGGGGCATCGTTAGCCAAGGCATCTTCTACAGTTAAAACAACAGGCAGCTCTTCGTATTCTACTTCAATGAGTCTTAATGCCTCCCGCGCAATGAGATCATTTTCGGCTACAACTGCTGCAATTTCATCTCCATAAAAACGAACATGGTTGGTCAGAATCTGCCTATCGGCAATATCCTGATGCTTAGGATCTGTTGAATAGGGATGGCCTGCTGTTGGATATTTAATATCTGGCGTATCGTTGAAGGTAATTACGGCAACAACTCCGGGAAGAGCTTTTGCTTTAGATATATCGATTTTTTTAACATATCCATGGGCTATTGTACTTCGGTATATTTTTCCGATAAGCATGTCGCGTACATGAAAATCTCCGGCATATTTTGCTTTACCGGTAACTTTTGCAGCGGCATCATATCTTTTTAGTGGTTTACCAATCTGAGTAAAATTCATGAGTTACTCCTGAATAAAGATTTTATAAATGTAATCATCAAAAATGATGTCAGCATCATAAATTACCCAATTATAAACTTCAAGGCAAGTTTTAAACTAATCAGATGAGTCCAGAACTTGATACTTCCTCACTAACAAAGGAGATATAATTTATCTTAGTCATCATTTTATATATACATTGTCTGATATTCTGATTATGAAATAAAAATTATTTTATTTCAATTCCTGTTATTCTCATTTTCTATATTAATTTATATATTCCATCTCAATCGTTTTATATTATAGATTTATTTAAAATCTGAAATAAAATTAAAGAATAAGCCCCCCCCTTTAGAGAGACTTATTCTAGTAATAAAATATTAGTTGTTAAATTTTCCCCAACCCTTTCAGGATCTTTTCAGGGCTAAAGGGCCAGCTTCTCATCCAGACACCAACCGCATCGTGTATGGCCGCTGCAATAACAGGTGCCGCACCATTGGTACTGATCTCTGAAACTGATTTTCCACCAAAAGGCCCAAAGGGATCTTCAGTAAAAACCATCTCAGCTCTAAAATCCTCAGGTAGATCTTTAATCATAGGAACATGATAGCTGTCGAAATCTGTAGTAAGACATTTACCATTTTCGTCGATGAGCATCTCTTCCCAGAGTGTGTGACCGATGGATTTCATAACTCCACCATAAATCTGACTCAAGGCTATTTCAGGATTGATAGGAGTACCGATATCCTGGAGAGCATAATATTTCTGTAGTTTCACTTTTCCGGTTTTAATATTGACCGCTACCTGACAGAAATGAGCTCCATAAGGGAATGCTGCATCTTCTGTTGTATAGGAAGCTCTACCGACAACCTGTCCGGGACCTTCACCGCCCTCAGCGTTGTGGGCTACGTCTCTATAAGTTACAGAACTTTTCTTACCTTTTACGACTCCGGGATATTCGAGTTTCAGATCCTCTTTTTTCTCTTCCATCATGACAGCCGCATTAGTCAAAATTCTATCGGCAAGGTCCTCAGCCGCTTTTTTGGCTGCATTTCCGGAGAAGTAGGTTCCACTTGAAGCATAAGCCCCAACATCGAATGGTGTATTATCGGTATCTCCGGAGAGAATTGAAATCAGATCCATATCGACTTTGAGAATTTCACTGGCCATTTTCACACAGACTGTGTCGAGGCCAGTTCCCAAATCGGCCCCACCGGAGTGAATCATTAAAGATCCATCTGATAAGAGTTTTATATCGGCATTGGCCTGATCGAGTCCCGGAAGTCCCGATCCCTGCTGAATAATAGTGACACCCTTTCCGATTTTTACATCGGGATCATCACTTTCAACGTCTTTACCCCATTCGATCATCTTAGATCCCTGACTAAGGGCTCCATCGAGACCACAGCTTTCCACCTTAGCAGGAGTTCCTTCCCGCCCCTCTCCAAGACATTTTAGAATCTCGAGCACTACACCCTCTGAGATCCTGTTCTTCTCGATGAGTTCCAGGTGATCCATTCCCAGCTCTTCTGCCAGCTCAGCAATTGCCGTCTGCAAAGCATAAGAACCTTTCGGTGCACCATATCCCTGGTAAGCTCCTGTAGGAGGTATATTGGTATAATATGTCGTTACATCAAATTTAAAATTGTCACAGAGGAAAAGCGGCATTGATTTAGAACAGGCATTCATAGGAACTGTCAAACAGTGATTACCAAATGGACCATTGTTCGCTTTAACATTCATATAAACAGCAGTCAGCGTACCATCTTTTTTACAACCCAGCTTCACACCGATAGTCATAGGAAATCGTGTACTGCACGATTCAAACTCTTCCTGTCGGGAATACTGACTAAAAACAGGCTTACCTGTTGTCCATGTCGCATAAGCAGCAACATCTTCCATTAAAATATCTTGTTTAGATCCATACCCACCACCGACTCTGGCTTTTTTAACCTGAACCAGATTCTCTCGAACACCCAGCTGAGTAGATACAATTCTTCTCACATGCCATGGCACCTGAGTTGAAGCATCAATGACCAACCGTTCTCCTTCCATATATGTATGGACTGTGTGCATCTCCATGGGAGTACATTGGATCTGCGACGTATCGTATTCTCTTTCAATTACAACTTCCGCATCAGCGAGACCTTTATCTATGTCACCGATTCCACCGGAAACAAAAGCGGCTATATTCTTTCTCGGATTTCCACCAATGGGGAACTGATAGACAATTGTCCCCTCTTCGGGATCGGCTGATTTATTGATTGCCTCAAGATCATCGGGAGCGGCCACCATATATTTCTGAGGTCCACCCTGAACCAGAGGAGCACCCTCTGCTGCTGCTTCTTTTACAGTAAATACGGGTTTTAAAACATCGTATTCTACCTTGATTTTTTCGATCGCTTTTAAGGCTGTCTCTTCATCAACTGCCATAACCGCAGCAACTCTGTCACCAACATGTCTCACCTTCTTGTTAAACATGCATTTGTCATAGGGAGAAGGCTCAGGAAATCCCTGTCCGGCTGTTGTGTAAGGGATCTGAGGAGTGTTTTTATAGGTCATTACCAATTCGACACCTTCCACTTTTTCCGCCTCACTTGTATCAAGTGAAGTTATCCAGGCATGAGCATGGGGAGAACGGAGCATTTTCAGTACATAAGCCTGAGAATCTTTTTTATCCTCAACGAAAAGTTTCGCACCACGAACCAGCATTGGCCCGTCAACTTTTCTTCTGGCAGTTCCCACATCTTTAAGATCACCCCTAAATTCCGGAGCATACTCAGTCGTGTATGAGGGATCTTTTTGCCTCTCTATGGCAATTTCGACAGCTTTATAAAACGGCTGATATCCATTATCTCTATTGAGAAGTCCCGAAAGAGCATCATCGATATCTTCTCTAGAAGGATTTTTGACTCTATCTAAAAGATCTGTCAGAATCAGAGCTGCAGCTGGAGAGTTGTAGGCAGACTGAACCAGTCCCATATCAACAAGTGCTGTCTGAACTGGAGACATTGTACGCCCTTCAGAAAGTGATTCAACGGTTTTAACATCTCTTCCATTTAACTGAGCCGCTACCAACAGTCCGGCATTAACAGGTTTTCCATCTAATAAAATGGTATCAGAACCGGTATTCCCTCTATTATCATCACTGTTTCTGACTGAGTTAATACCCAATAACTGTAGAAGTTTCTGAGCTGAAAGACCGGCATCAGCTGTCGTAGAAACAGTTTTATTATTTAAAATAAATTCAATATTCATATTTTACCTCGAAATAATGTTATCTCATGCAACGGCCGACACAATCTGCGACCATTACTCCACTTATATAATTAAGATACGTTCCCTTTTCCATCTTTTCAGTGTTCTTAAGGATTTCATCCTGAACAGCATCCTGAACGGCGTCGGCATTAGTCAATGAACCATCGAGCAGTTTCTTTTCAATAGAAATCAAACGAATGGGGTGCTTTTCCAGACCACCGAGAACAATTATTGCTTTTGAAACAGAATCTCCTGATTTCCCAATGGACACTGCTGCTGTTATTTCAGGACGGCTATTAGCGGTCACCCGCTGGTCATTTCTGTACATTTTTGATTTGACCTGAGGAATAAAAACATTCAGAATCAGATCATTCATATCGTTTTTGACATAATCATTTATATTTAAGATGCCCTCGTCAGCAGTCTCTATTTCGGCATCCATAGCCATTAGTCCGGCCAGGGTTGTAGAGTAGCTCTTAGCAGCGGCAATCTGACCACCGAGAGTCGATGCATTTCGAATGTTTCTATTGGACTCACCTGAAATACTGTCTTTTAAAAATTGTGGGACATCTGATGAATCCAAAAGATCCTGAAGACTCTCTCCGGATCCGATCTTTACTTTTTCTCCCATTTTCACAATCCCTTTAAGATTGAGATTCTCAAGAGAGATCAATATATCAGCACTGTAATTTTCACCACTATTATTTAATTTAGTTCCGCCTCCGAGATAAAAAGAGTCATTCATCTCTTTTTTCATCTTAAGCGCTTCTTTTACATTAGAAGGTTTTAAAAATTCTTTAATCATTTTTATTAATTCTCCTTTTAGCCACTGATTCTTGCTGAGATTTCATTACATTTTTTCGTAATGTCCTCTTCGTGAAAACCTGTAAGCCGACCTTTATCTACTACGACTTTACCATTTACAATTGTATATTCTGTCCCGTGGTTGTACCCGGAAAATATCAGAGCAGCAAGAGGATCTGAAAGAGATCCGGCATACTCCATTTTATTTATATTAAAAAGAGCCAGATCTGCTGCATAACCAGTTTCAATTTTACCGATATTGTTAAAGTTAAGCAGTTTTGCTCCGTTTTCAGTTCCCAGTCTCATAACATCTTTTGCTGTTACAGCAGCAGCTCCATAATGAACTCTTTGAAGAAGAAGTGCATTCCTCATCTCTCCAAGCATATCTGAAGAATCATTTGAAGCCGAACCATCAACAGCAAGACCGACATTGATATTTGCAGGGATCATCTCTGTCACCCTGCAAATGCCTGATCCCAGCCTCATATTAGAAGTGGGACAATGAGCGATATGTGTTTTGGTATCAGAAAGGATTTTCAGTTCATCATCATTAAAATGAATACCATGAGCATAAAAAACATCTTCTCCGATAAAACCACAATCCTCCATCAACTTCAATGGTCTTCTACCATACATTTTTATACAGAAATCATTTTCATCTTTTGTTTCCGCAAGGTGAGTATGAAGCCGCACTCCATGTTTCCTGGCCAGATTAACCGATTGTTTCATCAGATCCTCTGTCACGGAAAATGGGCTGCACGGAGCCAGAATCACTTTTCTCATGGATAAATCGCTACTATCATGAAATTTATTAATGACGCGCTCACTATCGATTAGAATCTGCTCTTCAGTCTGAACAACAGAATCAGGAGGAAGTCCTCCATCTTTTTTACTTAAAGACATTGAGCCTCTGGTTGGTGAAAATCTCATGCCGAGAGTTTCTGCAGCCTTAAACTGAGTACCCATAATATCGCCGGTAATAGTATTAGGATACAAGTAATGGTGATCTGTTGAAGTTGTACAACCGGTTTTAAGCAATTCTCCCATCGCTAACATAGAGGAGTAATATACCGCTTCTTCGTCAATATGTTTCCAGATATCATAGAGATAAACAAGCCAGTCAAAAAGCTCAGCATTCTGAACTGCCGGCAGGTTTCTTGTAAGCGTCTGATAGAAATGATGATGAGTATTAACCAGCCCCGGGATGACAACATTCCATCTGGCATCAATTATTCGATCTGCTTTGAAATCAATATTTTTCCCAATCTGATCGATAATATTATTTTTAATTAATATATCATAATCTTTAAGAGGTTCTTTCTCAGAAGAAAGATATATATAAAAACAATTTTTAAGTAACAGCGTACTCAAATTGATTTCTCCTTACCATATACATCAATTATCTTAACAAGGAGAAACTTCCTTAAGATAAGGAAGTTTCTCATATTTAATATAATATAAGGTAGTATAAATCCCAAATATTATATTTGGTTTCTTAACAATTATTATTTTTCTAGTGAAAGAGGCAGCATTGCATAGAATGCACTGCAGATCTCAAGATCCTTCACTCTTGTAATCTCGTTGGGGGCATGAGCCTGATTTTCATCACCAGGACCAAATCCAATTGTCGGAATCTTATGTCTACCACAAGTAGCAACACCATTTGTAGAGAAAGTCCATTTATCAGTCTTAACAGTTGTACCATAAAGAGCTTTGAAAGTTTCCTGTCCAGCTACAACAAGTTTGCTGTCTTCATCAATTTTCCATGTTGGGAAATACAATTCCTGGCTGTAATCAAAGTCTCTGTATCCACGTCTTGTGTAATCGGGCATTGTCACTGATGCAGGAGCTTCACCAATAGCTTCAGTTATGTAATCTGTAACCTGCTTGATCGCAAGTTCTGCATCCTCACCCCATGTGAGTCTTCTGTCGAGATATAACTTAGCCTGGTCGGGAACGGCGCACTGACTTGGTCCTTTCACATCCATCTGAGAAACTACGATTGTTCCTTTTCCTAAAAACTTCTCTTCATCAGGCTGTAGATCAGCATTCAGTTTTTCCATAGCGAGAGCGGCTTTTGAAGCTTTGTATGCTGCAGAAACACCTCTTTCAGGAGCTGAACCATGACTGGAAACACCTTTGATGATTACTTCCATCTCCATTCTACCTCTATGTCCTCTGTAAAGCTGACAAGATGTAGGTTCTGTTGAAACGACAAAGTCGGGAACAACTTTTTCCTCTTCTATCAGATATTTCCAGCACATACCATCACAATCTTCTTCCATTACGGTAAATGTAAACAGACATGTATACTCACCATCGTAACCAAGTTCTTTGATGATTCTACCGGCTGTAATCATTGATGCAGCTCCACCTTCCTGGTCAGAAGTACCACGACCGTGAACCAGACCATCTTTGATCAGACCTGAGAAAGGATCTAAATCCCACTGTGAAGGATCTCCCACTTCAACTGTATCGATATGCGCATCAAATGCGATCATTTTGGGACCGTTGCCGACTCGTCCGATTACACTACCGAGACCATCGAGTCTTACTTCGTCAAATCCAGCTTCTTCGCACATCTTCACAATAGCTTCACATACTTCTTTTTCCTGAGCACTATATGAAGGGATTTTAATCATTTTTGAAAGATTCTCAGCAGTATAATCACTATACTTCGCTGCCAATTCTAAAATCTGTTTTTCGTTCATTTTTTTCTCCTATACTTCGTATATATTATTTTTTTCTTCTATAAAAATGGGTGACTGATGATGATTTCTCCCGGATTCAAGACAGACAAGACTCGAGGAGCGGAGAGTGCTTTTGCACTTGAGCACCGCAGACTCGCAGCCTAACTCCGAAGCCGGAACAAAGGACATCAATCGGTGAGAGCGTCCATATTATCCCACAACTTCTGTGCCTGTTTTCGTGCTTCTGCATAAATCTCAGAAACATCGAATGGGAATTCTCCATTCTCCAGTACAACATTTCCATTGATCAAAACAGTTTTCACTGTATCGGATCCCATTCCAAAGGCAATATGCCCCGCAAGATTGTCAGCAGACATGGGTGTGGGACAATTGTAATCGGCGATGACAACATCCGCTTTGTATCCCGCTTCCAGTTTTCCAAATTTTTCACCGAAGTTTCTCTCCAGAATATCATTTCCGTTGTAGAGAAATTTCAGGTAGCTATCGGGCCACATATCGCCACCTGCATCTTTGTGCTTGAAATAAGCAAATTTGGTCTCGTCAAACATGTTACTTCCGATACCATCTGTTCCCAGTGCGAGGTTTTTATACTGTCCCAACTTTTCATTATATCCTATTCCATTATTCATATTGGAACGGGCATTGTGTACAAGATAGACATCTTTATCATTCATTGTCTTAATATCATCATCTGATAAATACACACCATGAACAATAATCGATCTGTTATTTAGTAATCCAAACTCATCCATTCGGGCTATGAGATCTTTTCCATAGACCGCATGTGAGTGAGAGACATCATAGGACCCCTCAGCTACATGAACATGAACACCACGACCAGTTTTTTTAACGGCGTCGCCCATCATTGTTAAAGCTTCATCGTTGAGAGTAAATGGTGCATGACCACCGATATGAGTCTCTACCAGATTGGGTCCACTATCTTTCTCAGAATCAATCAGCTGGGCAAACTCAATGCTTTCCTCAACACCGGCAACCATCTGATCTCGTCCATTACGGTCAGTTATCTCATAACAGGTCATACCTCTTAACCCGGCTTTCTCAAAAGCATCTTTTAATGTTTTCAAAGATCCTTTAATGAAAGATGGCGAAGCATGATGATCAATAACTGAAGTTGTTCCCGACTTTATCGCATCGAGAGCGCAGACAAGACCACTGTAATAGAGGATATCCTTATCGATAGCCCTATCCAGCTTCCACCAAAGATTTCTCAGGATAGAAACGAAGTCCGGAGATGGTTTAATATTAGCTGTAATCCCCCGGGCAAGACCGGAATAGAAGTGGTTGTGAGAACAGACAATCCCCGGATAAACCAGTTTTCCCGTTCCATCAATCACTTTATCGGCTTTATACTTTCCATCGAGGTTCTTTCCGACCTCTTTGATCAGAGTATCTTCGATGATAATATCCACACCCTCTTTTACTGAAGAGGGCTCAAACTCAACGGCTGTAGCATTTTTAATCAATGTGATCATTTTTCTACTTCTCCTAAGACCCATGGCTGTTTTCTGACGATCAGTTCAACCAGAGCAACGGACTGTGCCATCTGATCCGGAACAACTGTAACTTTCCCATTTTCCATTTTCAGTTTTTCAACAACTCCAGCCGTTCTCAGCTGCAGATCATTTCCTTCAAGGAAAAATCCCGGATTGGTACTGCTGTCAAAATCTTCCTGAAGACTGAAAACTGTAAATTTATCTTTATAGGGACGCCCCTCTTCGTAGGGACAGAATCTGGCGCAGTTTCCACACTCATTACAAAAAGCATCTATGTGATAAATCTGGTATGGATCAAAATATCCATCGTCTTCTGTAACTGCGACTGTGGCATTCGCTCTGTTGGGACAAACTTCAACACATCGGTTACAAAGGAAGTTACACTCGATACATCGCTCTCTTTCCCGTTTATCTGTACCGTCTGAGGCAATCAATACGCCTTTTTTCTCTTTAATTTCATCAATCCGTGTATCGGGATCGACAAAAGGAAAAGCTTCTATTCTATCAAATGCTTCATCCTCTCTTTTTGTAATTGTATCAGCTGCGGTTCGGCCTTCCTGTATACAACGGACAATTGTTGATGGTCCTGTTCGACCGTCACCGATAAGAAATACATTGTCTACTGAAGTTTCCAGGTTATTATCTGTGGTAACCCAGCCGTTTTCTGCAGACAGTCCACTTTTGATAAGCGTATCCGAGTCGGCAGATTCACCGATAGAAGGAATAATCAGATCACCTTTTATGGTGATGGTCTTTGCTGTCGGAACAGGTCTTCTTCTTCCGCTGGCATCAGCTTCGCCGAGTTCCATAATCCGGCAGACTACAGTACCATCGGCATTGAATTTTTCAGGATCAGTCAGGAAATGGAAATTGATATCATCTTCAAGAGCTTCATCGTACTCCACTCTGGCTGCGGGCATCTCTTTCACTGATCGTCGATATACGACAGAAACAGATTCTACACCATCGAGTTTTTTAGCAGCTCGGGCCGCATCCATAGCTGTATTACCGGCTCCCACAACAAGAACGTGTTTAGCCTCAGGCAATGCTTTTCTATCTGTGTTGTATAGCTTAAGGAACTCCAAAGAGGGAACAACATGACTTTTTGAACCCTCAATATCATAGGTTTTCACCTTATCGGCTCCTATGGCAACAACAACATATTTGTAACCTTCATCTTTCAGGTCATTGACATTAAATTCAACAGGCATGCTGTATTTAAAATTTACTCCATGGGCTTTCACGAAGTTGATGTCGTGAAGAATGGCTTCAGCGGAAATCCTGAATTTTGGAATAACGTGCTCGATCACTCCACCGGCGCTGTGATATTTTTCATGAACAGTGACATCAAACCCTTCACGGGCCAGAAAAAATGCTGCCGAAAGACCGGCAGGTCCTCCACCGATTACAACGACTTTGGCATCTTTATTCTGAACAGGTTTTTCCCATCGGCTCATATACTCTTCAAAACCGTTTAATACGGCCTGTTTTTTCATTTCACGAATTTTTACAGAACCTTCATAATCCATTCTTGTACAGTTGTACTGACACTGGTGATCACAAATATGACCGGTAATGGAAGGTAGAGCGTTTTTCTCATAAATGACATCGAGAGCCTCGGCATATCGGCCTTCACCTGTCAGTCGTACATATTCGGGAATATCCTGGCTGATTGCACAGGCGACCTTACAGGGTGCGACATAACAGTCGGTTAAGGGAAGATCTCTATCCACTTCAATCCTGTCATCACCACGGGTAGATTTCAGGGAATAGTCCGCTGTTAAAGCCTTGTCGGCAAGAGTTCTCAGTTTTTTAACATCAATATTCTCGGGATAGGAACAGCTTTCAGATATTTTTGCACACTGCACCATTCGGTTATATCCACCGGGTTTCAGCATTTCCGTAGCAATAGTAACGGGTCTGATTCCTGTTTCCAGTATTTCCTGAATGTTATGGGCGGCAGCTCCTCCGGAAAATGATACGGGTAAATCCCCATCAAACTCTTCAGAGAGTTTTGCGGCCAGATTGATCGACAGTGGGAATAAAGCACGGCCGGACATATACATTTCATCACCGGGCAGACGACCGAGATTATTGACAGAACCCAGTGTATTGGTAAGTTTAACACCAAAATTCTGATTCCGTTTTTTGGCTTCGGCTCTCAGTCTGACGAGCATGGCAACAGCCGCATCATATTGAATATCGTGATCAAATGATTCCTGTTTTAATCCTACATAGGAGAATCCCGCATCATCGAGAATCTTTCTTACAACAGGGAAAGACAGAAGAGTAGGATTGAGTTTAACAAAAGTCTCAAGTCCTTTTTCCTGAATCATATACATACAGATGGCTTCAATCTCATCGGGTGGACACCCATGCATTGTCGACAGTGTCACCGAAGTACAGATTTTAGTAGGGATGGCCGAAGGAAGGCCACTTAATGACAGAAGAGTATCTTCCAGTCCTGTTCCCTTGAGGAATTCACCTTTTTTAATAATCTCATCGAGACTCTTTATGTGGTTATTGAAAACTTCATGACCTGCTGATTCCATCAGAGAATTGATGAAGGTCTGCATGCGCTCGGTTTTAATACCTTTCAGGTCATAACCGACACTCATATTAAATATAAATGATTTTTTATCAGAAACAGCAAAACCGAAAACTTTTTCAACCAGATGAAGTAGTATCCATGCCTTGGCATACTCGTCATAGGCCTTTTCCAGAGTAAATTCTGTAGACCACTCTGTATTAAAGCCCTCATCATCGGCATCTATACAGGGTTTCTCAATTTCCAGTGTATCCATAATCTGTACTGTTTTCAGTTCGACAAAGCGGCTGCCTGTCAGGTAGGAAACAATAATATTCTGTGTCAACTGAGAGTGAGGACCGGCAGCCGGCCCGAGAGGAACATCACAGTTCTCCCCAAATATGTTAAATTGTGAATCAGTATTTTTTCTGAAAAAATATTCCTCAGAAATTCCAAAAATTGATTTCTGATTTCTGTATTCATCAAAAATTCTATTAACCAGTTCCTCAAAAGACACTGGTCGCATTATATCTCCCATTCAGGACTCCTTAATTTTTGTCTTTATTTCACAACGAATCCGCAAAAACATGCTCTGCGGATACATCCTGCAAAACAATACGCAGTTATATTTCTGACTATAATAAAATATGCAGCAATGATTTTGTAAATATGTAAAATAAGACCTATTCAATCAGTAATTTTCGCAGATAACGATGTAATTGACCTCGTGTATGTGGATGCAGCCCGAACCTGTTCCTTCTCCGAAGCTCAGATTCATGCCGGCAGTGTTAATCAGGTTGTGTGATTGTATGTTTGTCTTACAATCGTAATAACATTGCTCCGAATATTATCCGACCCATTTGTCTTTTTGTCTAGGGTAAAAAACAATTGTTTTAATAAATGATGATGGAAAGAGTTTATGGGTTATGTATTATACTATAAGGTGGACAACTCAAGGAGATCTCTATGGATTATATAACAATATTCGGAACCTTTGCCTCTATCATTATTGCTGTGTCACTAACTATGAAAAATATAAAAACTCTCAGACTGATTAATCTGATCGGAGCCGTTTTATTCTCCGGATATGGTTATTTAATAGGCTCTATGCCCGTAGTTATCGTGAATCTTTTAATCGCCATAATCGATATCTACTATTACATTACACTCATTGTAAATAAAGAAAAATTTGACTTTATAATCAACAACAGTGGAACCAAATACTATTCAGAATTATTTATGAAACACTATAAAAAGGACATACTGAAATTCTTTCCCGATTTCAAAGAGGAATCATTGAAAGACCTGAACAGCGCCTACATTCTGCGGGACATGATCCCCGTCCTGTTAATGCTGTACAGAGACACAGAGGGGGAAGAAATAGAAATATTGCTGGATTATGCCACTCCTCAATTCAGAGACCACAAGAGTTCAAGTTACTTTTTTGACTATGCTGTCCACCATCTCGACATCGACCTGACCAAAAAAAAATTCTACAAGGTACACTCTGAAGTGCCCGCTCACGACAAATACCTCAAGAAAATGGGATTTAAGAGAATTAAAGATACAAACCATTTTCAAAAGGCTATCTGATTTTTTAATCCTCACTCCCCACCCTCTCCCAAAGGGAGAGGAGAGATGAGCTGAATACAATAATTTTGCCCGTTATTGTGCTATTTAATCAAATTCAAAGGCACCTATAGACCAGGGGACAGTCCGTGTATTACCGTCTTTATCGGTTGTGAAATCACCAGAGAGATCCATCCCCCCTGAAGTGATAGCTAAATCACCAATAACATAACCGTCATGCCAGGCATCTGTTGAGAAATTGATTCCCGGATTAGTAGCTATATTACCAACAGGACCTGCGTAACTGTGGCCGGAGTCAGTCCCATTTACATAGATGCAGTTATTCTGAACCGTAGGAGAAGATGAAGAAAGATTTAAAATCCCATATTTAGAGTTTACACTCGCAACAATAACAATAATATTATTAATTATTGTAGGAGAAGAAGAAGACGTATTCCAAATACCGAGCCTGTTCCCCCCTCCACTACCTCCAGTAATTGTATTGTTTCTTATTGAAGGGGAAGAAGAATCATTGTCAATTCCGTATGTGCCTCCCCCTCCGCTTCCGCCATCTATAGTATTATTATTTATAGAAGGAGAAGATGAATCATTGGAAATCCCCCCGGTGCTCCCCCCCCCGCTTCCGCCATCTATTGCATTATGACTTATTGAAGGGGAAGAAGAATAATTATAGATACCGAATTTGGTCCCCCCTCCGCTACCACCAATTATTGTGTTATATCTTATTGCCGGAGAGCCTCCGCGGGTTAAAATAGCAGAGCTGTAATCACCGTTAGCTTTTCCCTCTAATGTAAAACCTTCAATTATGGTATTTACTGTGACACCGGATCCTGCATAAACTACAGAATTGGGACTTTCCAGACTTCCATCATCACGACCAGTATAAGTAATTGTTGTGCTATTAACTTCACGGGCAGTTTTTGTTTCGTATTCAGACCTGCTCCAGTCTAAAGAATTATATCCACCGTAAAGAGAAATTCCTTCGATCATATCAATAGGGTAAGTAACATTATAATCACCGATAGCCACATACACACTTGAGTAACCCAGGATAGAGGCTTGAACCAACCCATACGAAATAGAGGTGAGCGGTTTGTTTGAAGATCCGTCGCTATTAGCTCCTGTATAATTTGCATCGACATAAACGATCAGGTCTTCGCCACTGGGAGTGGAGACTCCATCCATTCCGGTGGGACAACCGGTGAATAATAATATAATCGTAATAATCAGTAGAGCTGCCATTTTAAATTTTCTCATGTTTTATCTCCGTCCGCTTTGGTCTCTGAATAATTAAAAAAACCGATACCCGCATCCCCTCTCTCTCTATAGGGAGATGGAAGATATTCAATTTATCAGGCAAGAATACCCAGAGTAGAGAATAGCAGCGCCCCGAATCATGATTCGGAACGTATATTTTTGCGATAATGGGATGGGGAGAGGTTGGTGAACTTCCGAAAAGCATTATTAAAGGCAGTTTTTGAATTAAATCCGCATTCGAAAGCGGTCTGAAGAATATTCACATTGGGATGATCCTTCAGTGTTTTTTTTACTTCATCAATCCTGTGGGAATTAATATAGTTGTTAAAGTTCGTGCAGTAATGACTGTTGAGCAGTTCAGAAAGCTGGGAAGGAGTAATGGCCAGCTCACGACTTAGCGTTTTCAGAGTAAGCATGCTTTCCTTATAAATCTCTTCCTGAGTTATGAGAGAATTCAACTGAGCCAGAACTTTGTCCTTATCAATACTCTTGAGCCGGGAATTGAGGTACCTGATCTCTGTTGACTCTTTTTGGACTTTACTGAAAAAGTCCGGATCCCGGCAGGTGAAAAGAAAATAGAGTAACAGCAGGAAATTTCCTGTCAGGGATGCGATCCGATAAACAAGGACATCACCGGTAAAACCAGCTACGCCATACACACCGGCCAGAAAGACCCAACCGGCCATATAAAGCAGGAGGCGTCGTATAATTTTTATATGAGCCAAGGCCCTCTTATTCCAGAGAAAGAATGTGGATCGCAAGGTGAGCAGGAAACTGATAATAATAATGACCGATCTGGAATTTCTAAGAATGAGATCTATGAATTTCATTGGATTATGAGAATTATAGATAAAAGGATAGATGGCCAATTTAGAGGGCGCATCGAGAATATAGAAAGGGATAAGCGCCAGCAGAACAATTATTCCCGGAAGAATAAGAAAATAATGCTTCATTTTCACTTGATAGTCCTCGCGTAGAATCATCATGAAATAGATGTAAATAACCGGAGCAAGAAAAAACACCAAAAGAGTATTGATATGAAGCAGATGAGGGCTAAGGTATTCCGTCCCTTGACGATATGTCGTATCACAAAGATGACTCATCCCGTATAAAAAATAAATAAGCCCATTTATATAGTTTATTTGTTTTTGATTTCGCTTTACCAGTATCACAAGGGACAGACTGAGAATTTGCAAAGAACTGGCGGCTATCAGAAAGATTAAAATTACATCACTATTACTCATACATCCCATAATCTATGCAATTATATCCACTCTTTCACATATGATCCATTTCTTTTATTTCAGCCCTCTCAATCCGCCGGAGGCGGGAGAGGGTCATTGAAAAGTCCGACCCGGTGTTTCCAGCTGCGTCAGGACATGATAAAGATCTAAGAGAAATCAAACTATTTCAGGAAAGCGATTTAATATAAATACTGTATTCCTTATCCGCTTTCGCTATGTGATTCAATAACCAGTTAACTACTTTGTCTTGGATTTCGATGAGCAGCATGGCATCAAAATTGCCTTGTATAAGCTTCTCCTCGATTTTAGCAAATTCCGCTTCATAAATTGCGTGCAGTTTTTTATGCTCTTTTATTTTCGGATAATTGTGTTTCTCCAACATTTTTTCTTCATCCCTGAAGTGGAAATCGATATACTCATTGATATAGCTTACAATCTCCACAACGGAATAATCCGTTGTACCTTTGACCAATGCTGTCAGTAGAGAATTGATTCGTACAAAGAGTTCCTTGTGCTCGTCATCCATTTCATTAATTCCGACAGACAGGAGATCAGACCAATCAATTCCTACAGTTATCTCTTTTTCTTCAAGAGATGAATCTTCGCCTATATGAAATTTTCGGATCTCTGCCGAGAGCAGAGTATTGTTGTATTTATTCTGATTTCCAAAGGCGGAAACCTGAAGTGAATTTTTGTTAAGCTGTTCTGTCACATTTGAAATGTTTCGAATTGTATCGAGAGTAGAGGAAGAGACCTCTTTAACATCCAATACGGATGTTAGGATTTCATCTATACCGATACTGATTTCATCGGAAGCCTCTTTTACAATGGTACTCGTATCTCTGAGAGTCGAAATGGAACTGAGAATCTCATTACTGGCCATTGATAGCTCATTCATAGAGAGAGAGACTTCCTGAAGAGAGCTTGAAAATATCAAAACCTCATCATTGATGACTTCAAAAGCTTTCTCGCTCTCATTTCCTGCTTCTGTAGCCATATTGATTTTCTCGGAAGTCGCATTCAAAGACTGGGCTATCATCCCCGCATTTGAACTGGTTCCTTCTGCAAGTTTCCGAATTTCATCGGCCACAACAGCAAAGCCTTTTCCGGCATCTCCCGCATGAGCCGCTTCAATCGAAGCATTCATAGCCAGCAGGTTGGTCTGATTGGAAATATTATTGATGATATCAACCATGTCCATCATATCATCTGCATTTTTCTGTATTTCCTGAATAATTTCATTTGTTATTTCAACTTTTTCACCGCCATTTTTAATCCTCAATACAAGATTATCCATAGTGGAAAGCCTCGATTCTGAAATTTTGGCCACATTACTAACTGAAGCCATGATTTCTTCAGTGGCTGTACTGGATTGCTCGATGGCGGAAAACTGATGGTCAATCTGTTTTGTCAGGCTGATTATGGTTTGCTGAATCTCCTCAACAGATGCTGAAGCATTGGAAATAGAGCGATCCAGCGTTTCACTGCCCTGCTGCATATCGCTCATTGAAGATACAATTTGAGAAACAGATTGCGCGCTCTCTTTAGACGACGAAGACAGATGCGTTCCCAATAGTTCATTCTTCAAAATTAATTGTGTCACGCTTAAGAGAATAGAGCGCAGCTTTTCAATAAATTCATTCAAACTGCCCGCCATATCACGAAGCTCATCATTTGTTCTGACATCAATTCTGAATGTCAGGTCTCCCTCGCTGGTGGCCAGTTCCTCTAAAGAGTTCGTTAAATGTCTAATTGGCTTTATCATTTGATTTGACAATACAATACTCAGGAGAATTATCACGAGCACACACATGGCTGCAGATATAATGAGAATATTATTAAAGGCATCAACTTTTTCTGTGTATTCCAGAGACAACTGGTCTCTCAGTTCAATAATAGGTGCCCCGAGAGAGTTCAATCGATCCAACATCTTGCTTCCGGCGGCATCAAATTGTTCCATCAGCTGATTGCCTTCGGTATAGGATCTACTATAAGCCACCTGCATTTTTAATCCGGTACTCCAAAAATTGTCCAAAGCAGATTCAAACTCGCTTAATCGTTGTTCATATGAATTGTTATGATCTAATAAGCTGGCTATATCTTCTTCAGCTATTTTTTTTGCCTCAGATGCTTCATTCCTTATTACAGAGAGATCCTGGGTGAGGCTTGCATCAGTTAAATACTGCCAGGTATTGGTAATCTGTAGCTGTATATCTTGAAGAAAATCATATTCTTCATTGGCATGGACCAATTGAGCCTGAATCCTGCTGTTTGAAATGGAATTTATAATTAAGACAAAGGCAAAGACTCCGATAAGGACCGAAAGCGCTATTGTACCCAGAGCTATTTTGGTTTTGATTGTAATTCGCATATGTTACCTACTAATAGTTGTTATATATTGGTTATAATTATCAACTGAAATATATGCGAATTCAAATAACTATTAATAATCATCCGGTACATCTTCAAAATCTGACCACTCATACCAGCTTCTGATTTTCAATTTTTCCGCCCAGTGGTCGATGACGAGACGATCCTGCCCGGTGTTTCCACCAGTGTTGGCCTTGGTGAAATCATAGAGAGCTTCCGATCTTTTTCTTTTATAGACATGCTCGGTTCTCACCGTAAAATCCGTACCGAGATAATCGTCGAGAATACGCAGATAGACATAATTCATAATGGCAGAAGCATCGAAAACGACAGATGGACTCAGATCTCTTACCTTGGGATTCAATGTCGTGATATAGTCCTTAAATTGTTTTTCAAGAACTGTTTTCTGAAGTTTTCTCAAAGAGGGATACTGGTCGTGAATTATTTTTTCCACAACGAGGTCAGCCGGCTGACTTATAACCTGATTTATGACACCCAAAACCCACGAGGATACAAGTTCGTTGTTATTCAGAACTTCCCTCAACTCGGGTTTCACACCCGATTCAGCTTCTATTTGCATTTTGGCATTATTCATATTGTCCTGATAAGCAACAGCCATGAGCCTCTGTTCTTCAGAAGTTTCGTAGGTTCTCAAAATCTGAACACATTTGCAGCCTAAAAGATGATTGATCTCTTCGGGACTATCGGCATTGTAGAAAATTCGATGTGTATCACTGTTCTTTCTGGCGATTTTCACTTCCGCCATTGTAGCCATTCCCTTCACAGGAGTTAACAGTACAGGTTTTCCCGTACTCTTCTGGACTTTACTGATTATTTCATTAACCGAATCATATAATTTCATAAGAATATGAATATGCCACAAAAGAAAAAGATCAACAATAAGTCCCTATTGAAAAGTTCATATTAAAAAGAATATATTTGAAGGTAATGCAGGAGTTACCTAATACATGAATAAAATCCTTGAATTTTCTCTGCGCCACTCAATGGCGACAATCCTAGTCATTGTGGCGATTACAATATTTATGGTGTTTTCCACAACAAAACTACAAGTCAACGCCAATCTGGAAGCCCTTCTTCCGGAGAATGAAAAACTGAATGCTCTTATTGAAAAATACGACCCTGAAAATCAGGAGAGAAATTACTTTCTCATGGCCCTCGACACGAAGGGGGAACTCTCCATAGAGGCCCTTCAGGCTTTCGAGCAAGCTGTGAACGAATTGAATGAATTAACAGGAAGCTACAGCAGTTCCGTTTTCAATGCCATAACTTTTAAGAAAAAAGGCGGACGACTGGCACCCATTCCTCTTTTTACCGAAAGACGGGCACCACAGACAGAGGAGGAGTTCGAGGTCTACAAAGAGAACCTGAAAAACGACCACTTCTCCCGGGATATCTTCTTTACCGATGATGGCGACAAATATATGGCCATGTTTTACCATCCGCCCATGATCGAGACGGATATAGTCTTCCCCTTCCAGGAGATCGTAAAAAAACTTGAACCCTATTTTACAGTATATGGAACGGGAACACCTTTCCTGACTTATCAGTCATCCATCTATTTAACGCGAGACCTCTTCACTCTACTATCTCTGGCACTGGTAGCCATCCTCATACTATTTTATATCGGATTCAGATCTAAAAGAGCTTTGTTTCTCCCCATGACAATTGTTATGATCGGTACGACCTGGGCTTTGGGAATGATGGGATTACTCGGATTTGAGATCACTATGGTGAGCATAGTGATCCCCCCCCTTGTCCTGACAATAGGAACATCCTACACAATTCACTTCCTCAACCAATACTATCACGACGCCCAAACAGAACACAAAGATAACAAGTGGATCATCGAAGCATCTCAGCATGTAAACAAAACAATTATCATGGCTGCACTGACCACTGTCATCGGGTTTATGAGCTTAATGTTCACATCGATGAACGCTTCAAGAGAATTCGGTCTGTCCACAAGTTTCGGGATCATCGCCTGTGCCGTTCTTTCGCTGACCTTTCTGCCCGCAGCCCTATCGCGAATGAAAAACCCCGATCACAGTCAGAAAAAAAGGGTTCAAAGCGGAAAATTTACGACATTCATGGGAAATATAAGTAATGTCGTCTACGAAAAAAGAATGCTATTTCTCATCCTGTTTTTAATCATCGGTGTGTCATTCTTCTTCGCTTACCCGAAAATTACTCATCAGTCCAACTATACCAGCTATTTTCCCGATGAAGACCCCGCTGTCGAAGGCCTGGATTTCATTATGGAGAATTTCGCCGGTTCACAAACATTCAACCTGTACATCGATGCCCCTGTAGGTTCTAAAAGTTATTTCCTCGATCCCAAGAATCTCAAGGTGATTAAAGAACTGGAAGAACAGATTTTGACTCATGAGAATGTTGCAAAAGTATCGTCCTTTTCCGAAGTGATAGGAGATCTGAACTCGATTATGTCCGGAAACAACACCATTCCCGAATCGAGAGGACTGATGCTGCTCATGTCCAAATATTTTAAAGCGCTTTCGGGAACTGTAGAATCAGGTCTCAGTTCAAATATGATCAATGAAGATTTTTCGAGGATCAATATAACCATAATGTTCTACAACAACGAGGCCAATGCCTTTCTGGCTGAAGAGGGGCTGAAAGAACTCATCAATTTTATAGAAACCAAATCAGATGAAACTTTACCTGCCGAACTCTCTCACGACCTCTGGGGTTTCGACTACGAGTATCTGGATCTTGCTGATAACGTGAACAGAGATCAGCTTCTGTCTACAGCCATTTCCATAGGACTGGTCTTCCTGATCTCCACATTTTTCTTCAAGTCTCTTGTGTACGGCCTGGTGACACTCATACCTCTGCTCTCGGGAATTATGCTGAACTTCATATTCATGTATCTTTTCAAGATACCCCTGGATATTACGACGATGATGGTTTCAAGCGTAGCAATAGGAGTGGGTGTAGACGATGCTATCCACTATCTGCTCCAGTTTAAAAGACGGCTTATGATCGGTGGAACGACGAAAGAGATTCTGCACAGTTGCGGAAGGATTTCCGGACGCCCCATTGCGCTGACAACGGCATCGATAGTCTGCGGGCTGATGGTGCTCACACTTGCTTCATTCAAAGGTATTGTCTATTTCGGGGCTCTGGTCTCATTCACTCTTACTTTTACCATGGTGGGTACACTGATAATACTGCCGGCGATACTCGCTTACCTCCTCAAATTAAAGTTGATTAAGAGGTAATGAAAGATAAGAATTGGTATCGTCTGGACAATGCGGGGAAAGTTTACCCCGCCATACTGTCCCATAGGCGTACCTCTCTCTTTCGCATTAGTGTTACCCTGAAAGACAGAATCAATGCAGGGATCCTTCAGGAAACCCTCGATCGGGTGATACACAGATTTCCCTATTTCAATGTTCAGATCAAAGCGGGAGTATTCTGGTATTTTCTTGAAACAAATGAGCACTCACCGATTATTGAACAGGACTCATTGTACCCCTGTATGGCCATGAATGTGAAAAAGGAAAGAATGTACCTTTTCAGGGTCAGAGCTTTCAGCAAAAAAGTCTCTGTTGAATTCTCCCATATTCTCACCGATGGAACCGGTGCGGTCATCTTTCTGAAAACCCTTATGTGCGAATATTTCAAGGCCTGCGGACTCGAGGTGAATAGTAAAAGCGATCCCTTTATCTTCGATATCAATGAAAATCCTGATTCTGAAGAATTTGAAGACTCCTTTAAAAGCGTTTACAATAAAAAACTCCCTTTCAACCGAAAACAGAACAGAGCATTCCACCTTCCCCAGATTTTGGACTGGCCGGGCCGATACAATATTATAACAGCCATAATTCCCGCATCTCAAATTTTAGCTGAAAGTAAAAAAAACGGAGTTTCTCTTACGGAGTTTCTAACAGCTGTATTAATAGATTCCTACCAGGAATATTGTCAGAGGCATGTAAAACCGAGAAAGTACAAACCGATTGTCATCAATATTCCGGTCAATTTACGACCCATCTTCAATACAAAGACAATGAAAAACTTCTTTATCCCCCTTGAACCGGCCATTGACCCGAGATTGGGATTTTATACCTTTGAAGAGATCCTCCTGAAAGTACACCACTATATGCGTCACGAAGTGGATAACAAAGTGCTCAATCAGCAGATCACCCGAAATGTCAAAGGAGAAATGTATGCCGCAATCAGAGTTCTGCCTTTGGCAATTAAAAACCTGATGCTTCCTATAATTTATAATGTCCTGGGTGAAAATAACTATTCAAGCGGTCTGTCCAACCTCGGCCTGATAAACATGCCTGAAGAGGTTAAAGATAAAATCGAGCGATTTGAATTTATACCGGCACCCTCTACAGGTTTGAAAACCAAAGCGGCTGTTGTCTCTTTCGGGGACAATATGTATATTTCATTTGGCAGACTGATTAAGGATGCTCCCATCGAAAAACTTTTTTTCAGGAAGCTGAGAAAAATGGGAATTCAAATTAAAATAGAAAGTAACTGAGGTAAAATATGCCCTATTGTTCAAGATGCGGAGTTGAAGTTGATGATGAAGTAACAAAGTGCCCCCTTTGCTTCACAGAGATCCAGATTCTCGATCCCGAAAAAAAAGACCTTGGCAGATATCCGGAAAAAGCGGCCCCTCACTCTCATGCACCAAAGCGAAATAAAATAGAGAGAAGGAGAATGGCGGCTATTCTCGTCACATTCGGGCTTCTCATCCCTGCATCC
This sequence comes from Spirochaetaceae bacterium, assembly GCA_016744925.1. Lineage (GTDB taxonomy): Bacteria > Spirochaetota > Spirochaetia > DSM-2461 > DSM-2461 > Spirochaeta_F. The sequence goes on along the minus strand of JADGDJ010000002.1, from coordinate 11,073 downwards.
ATTGCCATAGCGGCAGACATTGTAATCAATGGAGATGTAACCTGGGGCACTTATACGATTAGTTCACTTATTTTTATATGGGTTCTGATTCTACTGCCTCTTCTCTACTACAAAAAACCCGTACTGACACTATTGGCCTATTATCTTTCAACTCTCTTTTATACTTATTCCTTAGATTCGTTCAGTGATGGGATTTACTGGTTTAAAGGACTGGCGTTCCCCATTATAACCGTTACGGCAGCATTGATTATACTAAATATTTTTCTGAGCAGAATAATAAAAATAAAAGGGATAAATATCCTCTCCTTTATCGTATTTTCCATAGGCATCGAATGTCTGGGAATAGAACTGGCCGTCTCGATGTTTATAACTGGAACAGTAGTTTTAGGCTGGTCCCTTATTGTACTCTCAGCTGCAATTCCGGCAGCCGGCCTACTCTATTACATCTATTACAAAACAGGTAAACCGCTGAAAGTTAAAAAATATTTCCATATTTAGTCTTTCGATTCTACAGGTGACTCCAAAGTACCGGTTTCATTATTTTCGATAAGAAGATTATCTGCTTCTGAAGCTATTGCCATCTGTTCCGTATTCAGGATTCTATCGATATCCAGCAGAATGGTGAACGTATCCTCTTTCTTAGCTATACCAACAATAAATGTGCTCTTTATCCGAATTCCGACTTTGGGAGCTTCCTGAATATCTTCGGGAGGAATCTCTACAACCTCTTTTACGGAATCAACCAATCCACCGATTGTGAGTATATCTCCTTCAGATTCGATAATCATAACAATAATCGATGTATCAAGTGTTATATCCGATTCCTCAAGAGCTAAAACCTTACGGAGATCAATCACGGGAAGAGCGCGGCCTCTCAGATTAATAACACCTTTAATTGAATCATCCGTACCAGGGAGAGGAGTAATCTTGGTATATTCCAAAACGCTTTCAATCTTAGAGACTTCAATGGCATATTCCTCTCCACTGAGATAAAATGTTAAATATTCATTAGTTTCGCCGATAGAACTCATAAACAACTCCTCATTCTTCTTTTTTCTCTGTGCCCTCTTCTGTCAATTTCTTCAATTTCCGAATTTCCGATTTGGCACGTTTTATTTCTTTGTTAAATTCTGCGATATCTCCGGTGCACTTTTCAATAGTAAGTTCCAAATCTTTTATATTTTTTTTCATATCAGCAACTTCTTCATCCAATTTGACTATTTCCAGCTCGGCTTTGCACAATTCAATATCTTTGGCAAGAAGATCGTTTTTCTTGTGTATTTCGGCAGCGTCTTTAAATAAAGACTGAAGCTGACTATCTCCGAAATCAAGGTTTCCCCCATACATGGAAGATCCGAGATCATTGAGTTCCGACATCTTTCCGGACATGAGAAAATCTCTTTCCGACTGCAGCTTTTCTTCGGCTTTTTTCTGCTTACTACTGCTGAACTTGCTTTTTAGGTGTTTCTCCAGTCTGGAATTTTCTTCTTTCAAAGATGCAATCTCAGTATCCAGCCGGGAAATTATTTTCCTGTTTTCGATAAACTTTTCCACCGATTCAGTATTCAATTGCTCAAAAAATGAGATGTCATTTTTATAGACTTTTTCTCCTGTTTTCTTATAGAGGTTACCCATAGATGCTTCGATGGACCTTTTCTTTGAATTGAGAAGAATTATGCGGCTTTTATTTTTCAGCTTGTTGATAAAATTCTTTTTTACATCATTATTGGTCAGTTTAAAAACTTCATTTTCGAAGGAGAGAATTTTCAATTCCTGCTCTTCAATACTTTTCATCAGTTTTGGAAAAAGGTCAGTCCTTTTATCTTTCCAGTCTACATAGACCGCCTTCCCGATGGGGAGAAACAGTTTTCTGTTCTCTTTTTCAAGAACGGAATACTCTTCACCGATATCCTGTTCCCTGCTGGTAATTTCAGCAATCCTGTTAAATGAATTTCGCAAATCATTTATCTGTACATCGATATCCCCAAGCTGTTTATTCAATCGGGATAGCTTTTCCAATGATTCTGAAATCGAGTCATCCCCCCCGGGAAAGACTTCAGGAACAGCCGCTCTTTCACCAACAGTCTGATATATCTGCTTTAAATCAATTTTATTTTCGCCAATTCGGGATTTAAGTTCATCTATCCGGTTTTGATCATTTTCCATAGAACCTCCGCATTACAGTTCGTCTCACATTGTATCACGCTGAAATATGCTATGCGAACACTTTGCCTATACGTTAAACCTACTACATTTAGAAGCCTTTATCCAATATTTAAAATAGAGTAAACTTCCAGTCTATGAAAAGTATAATTATCTGGGGAGAAGAAGGTGATGAAGACTCCCACATCAATGAAATCATAGCCGGAAAGAAACGAGCATTCTGTACACCTGCTCTGTGGTTTGGAAAAGTGGATGATGAGCCCGAGACTGTAAAAGGGGACACTATTACCCTTAAAGATCCTTCGGGGAAAGAAAAAGTTCTCATTGAAATCACAGAAATCCGACATCTGAAATTCGGAGATGCCGATGAAAAGCTGGCTTCGGATGTATTGGATTGTGAATTACAGGATTTTCGCGATGCCCATCACTTTTACTGGGGTGAAGATATTGATGTCACCGATGAATTACCCATTGTCGCTGAGTTTTTTAAAATTATTGAAGTGTATCGATAATAGGGAGACAGAGTTATTCATAGCCTAATTCTCCAGAATTGTAATTTCAACTCTCCTGTTCAACTTCTGTCCCTCAATGGTGCCGTTATCACCGACAGGCCTCATGGATCCGAATCCTCTCGTTACAATCTCCGATTCATGACGAATATCATTTTCCAGTAAAAAAGAGGCTACAGCGCCAGCTCGCTCTTCCGAGAGAACCTGACTGCTTTCCTCCGTACCGAATCGGGCTGTATGGCCTGTTATCAGGATATCTCGATCTCTGTATCGAAGAAGTATATCTGAAATCCGCTGCAGTTTTACTACTTCTGAATCTTCTAAAATAGGAGAATTGGGAAGAAAACGTATATTCTCCATCGTGATTCTCACGCCGTCCTCTTCAGAAGTGACCTGGATATCATCAATACCGTCACTTTCCAATTCTCTGTTTATCTCTTCAGCCATTTTTTCCCGGTCCATTTCTTCGGAAAAAATAACATCACCCTTAGATACTCCGGAAAAAGTATAGGATACATCTGTCGAAAGATAATATTTGTATTCAAATCTGTCTTCCACTCTGAGCGGGCGCCCCGCTTCGCGATCCCATATATATTTCTGATAAAAAGACCCTACTATTTTTTCAGGGAAAACATCACCCCAATCGGGATGTTCATACATAGTTAGAATCGGATCCTCTTCGTAATAAATATTGTAATTGATGAGTATTAAATCGAGAGTTTTCCCCTCTTCCTCAAAGGATCCCTCATAGGTATAGAACACGCGAAAAGGGATATGAAGCCTGTAATTGATACCGAAGAACTGCTCAAGATCGTGAACTTCCTCGGCAAAGAATTCCCAGCGGTCTCCCGGTTGAACATCTCTGTCGGGAAATCTGGGAATATCGCGCACAGAGGGAAGCCCCGCATCGTCAGAAATACCCGAATAGATTCCCAGGACATCTCTGGAAAACCGAGCCTTTTCTTCAGAACTCCAGTGATACCCGCTCCCCCCGGACAATCGTTCAGAAATTTGATACACCGCATCAATATCACCACCGGCTTCATCAACACTCTCAATAGAGACAGCTATTCTATTTAATATTTCCGTAGAAAAAATCAATAGGTCATTTTCTTTAACGTCTTCAAGAACTTCCGTAACAATCCTATAAGTGTCTCCCTGATTGTACTTGAATTTAAATTCCAGAGAAAAAAGAGATAAAGGTAATAAAAAAAGCACCAAATAAAAAAGGTTCCGGCGGATTAGCATTATTATTCTCCTGTGGTATAAAAAATACTTCAATAAAAATCAAATTCTTGACAAAACGCCTTTCAGTTAATAAATTAAGTATTGTTTGATACATATATAGTGACAATATTGGTAGGCAAGTTGTTAAAACTTTAGCAAAAAAGAGCAGGAACAGCTATTATTCTTTTTTTTGTTTTCATAAGCCATTTGATCACCATACAATTTTTTATGTATTTTAAGGAGAAATCGCAATGAGCAGAGTTGACGATGTTTTAACTGATTCCATGATATCTGCCATAGATACTTTATTAAAAGATGTCAGGGAAAATGCAAACCCCGACGACCTCAAAGTATACAAAAAGATATTCAGGAAGACAGTACCTTTACATTTGCGTCCATGGGCAGCAGCATACCTTCTCAAGCAAGCCGTTGAACCCAAATCACGAAGAAAAATTACCGAAGGCACCACTCTTTTTATCAGTGTCGGAAAAAACCGCAGAGTTTATCCGCGAGATCTGATTCAGTTATTTATCGGTGCAGGTAAAATCAAAAGAGAAGATTTAGGAGAGATCAAGGTATTGGATAGCTATTCTTTTATCACTATAAAAGAAGCAAGCGCAGCCACTGCTATAGATAATCTCGATGGAATAAACTACAGAGGAAGAAACCTTGTAGTCAATTTCGCCAAAAAGAAATAAATACATTTTTACAGCTGTTCCGGAAAGGGCGGGTTTTTACCTGCCCTTTTTTCTTATCCCCTTTACATAATGGCGCGAATAAGAACAATCAAAACAAATATATTCACAATTGTAGCTATAGCAATAAAGAACAGCGATAAAAGTTCATAAACCAGGGCTTTCTTATTCGAATTGCGTATCATTTCTCCCGGATCATCATAGAGTAGAAGGTATTCCTTCATCGGGTCTTCGGGTCTGCACAGCCATTTTCCATCTTCTTTTAACTCAACTCTTCCAAAAGCAGAATTGTCCCACAAAGATGTTTGATTACCTCTCTTAAAGTGAATATTCCGGCTGCTATAACCATCTTTTAGGGGGAAAATGGGTCGATCAGCACTGAACTTTACGTGCAGATAGTCCGGATCGCTGATGTTTCGATCTTCAAAACGGAGAGGAAGGCTGATGAGATCTCTATCGGATCGGCAATACCTCCCCTTTTTCCACATATTGGCATAGAGAAGAAAAAAGATCAGACCCGGCGGAATAAAAGGGATGAGGGGCATAGCAGAAACAATAATCCCCATTAGCAGTACCGATGATGGAACAGAAGCTTTAATCATCATATCGAGCAGAATGAGAGAAATGATCCCTCCTGCCGCGATTGACCAGGGTGTTAAAAAATTCCAGTACTCATTTTTCTGCCGCCCGCAACTGATGGATCGCTCAAGAAGAGACCGCTGCTCACCGTCATAAATGATAACAGTAAGGGGTTCTTTTTTATTACCGGAAAAAACGACCCTCCCCTCATCTTCTTTTACATCACCGCTTATGAAAATTGCCGTCCCCTCAGCAAGAGAAAAGACCCTGTTCCAGGGAAGTTTAATCGGCATTTGAGAACTCATTTTCTTTTCAGAAGGAATCATATAGATATTACAGAATTGCATTTTAACTGTCATGGACATTTCCCGATTCTTCACCCAGAGCAAACCCTGTGATTGAACGGCTTCTATTTCACCAAAGAATCTGTAATACCCTTCGCGTCTCAAGGCGATAATATCTTCATAACCACAGATGGTATAAAAAGATGAATCGACCATATTTTCCCGGAATAACCTCCAGGTCTTTCGCACAGAGAACGCTCCGGCGGCAGGAATGAGAAGGTAAAATAATATGGGGATAAAAATCAGTACAAATACTGCAGGCATAGAGACTCAGGCTGTTAAGGAGACAACCATTCCCGTTTCGGTGGCGTTGAACCCCGTATTCGCCGCTGCTACAACCCGATGCAGTTCTTTAGCATAAGTATCAATTAGGCGGCTTGCAGCCTCAGAGGACATCGTTTCAGTGCTGGTGATGGAGTTCTTCAGGGAACTGTCACTTTTCATTCTTGTAAGATTTTCTATCAAATTATTCAGTATTCCAATTTTAGATAAGGGGACAGTCCGCGTACTATCGTTCGATCTATACCCTTGAACATGTTTGAAATGGGAATACAATACCGCTTTACCGGAGACTGGTAGACCGATTTTACCACTTTGGCTTGATGTTGAAATCTGATTGTATCCAAGATTTAATCCGCTTCCGGAAAGTCTCATCTCTGTCCTCCAATATCATTATCGGTAACAGAGATGAAGATATAACTATTTTTTAATGTCTTCTACTTTCGGAAGCTGTTTTACATTCAATGCAGAATACGGCATAGGGAATCGCTTCAAGTCTGGCCATTGAGATCTTTTTAGTACATTTGGCACAGACACCGTATTTATCGTTTTCAAGTCTAACCAAAGCCGCTTCAACTTTATCAAGCCGAAGTTTGTCTTGATGTCCGATCACTTCAAGTGTACGGCAGTCAATGTCGTTTGAAGCAAGATCGCCCAGATCCTTTACTCCCATGTCCTCGACAGCTGCTCTAAAATCTTCATTTTCATGCATCAGGGTTTTTAGAATTCCCTCTTTTGTATCAAGAAGGACCTGACGCATTCTGGAAATAAATTCTACATCCATAATTTTGGACCCCTTTAGTTAACATCAGTTAATTAGGCATAAAATATATATCTTTTCCAAAAAAAGTCAAGCTGTTGACAAATCGATTAAAGAAACATACTATTTCCGGAGAAATCAAAAATCCTGCAGGAGTTTATTTTTTGGCAAAAGAAGAAGCAATAGAAGTAGAAGGTATCGTAAAAGAGTCTCTTCCAAATACATTATTTAAGGTTGAGTTGAAAAACGGTCATTTAATACTTGCTCATCTTTCCGGAAAGATGAGAAAACACTACATTAGAATAGTACCTGGAGATAAGGTAAGAGTAGCTCTCTCCCCCTATGATCTGACAAGAGGTAGAATCATCTACAGAGAGCGTTGACGTACAACCGCCCAGGTTGCACCGCTTCCACCATCTCTCCTTTCAGGAGTACCCATATCGCCGATATAGGGAGAAAGTTCCAGAGCAGTTCTAACCAACGGTTTTAAAACCGCCTGTCCCTGGGTATGATTTCCCTTTCCGTGAATTATCAATATTTTTCTCGCCCCGTTTTTGTAACTCTTCCTAATAAATTTATTGAGTTCCATTCCAGCTTCATCAGCTGTCATCCCGTGAAGATCGAGAACTAGATCTGCTTTTTTTCTTCTCATTTTTTCACGGGAAATGTTTGGGGTATAACGCTTTGGCTCGTCCTTGGATCCTATAATTTCCGAATCGGGCGCATAGGATTGGAGAAGATCCGCCATAGTGGTCTTCTCTTTTTCTTTTTTTCTTTCTTTCTTATTGTTATTTGAATTCTTCTGTTTATCAGTTTCCCAGTTATTGAGAATATCACCAAAATTCATCAGTCCAATCCCTTCAGAAGTGTGACAGAGTTTTTGTCGATCCAACCATCCAACCCATAACCGGTGGTGATCAGATAAGATGTTTCTGATTCAGACTTGATATACACGGCAGTCCCCTCCTGAAGAGTTAACCACGGGGCGCCCATTAAACCGGGAACTTTTTTCAAGTCTCCACCCGCTGAAACAATAACTGCTGTTTCTCTATCCGAAACATAATCTGTATAAAATACAAAAGTGAGCGCCGTAAATGAAAGAAAGAAAATCATGACAATGAGAATAGACAGCTCAATTTTCTTCCTCCCCATATTGAATGTAATGGTAAAAGCTCCGGCATTAAACAAAAGAATGAAAAATAGAAAAAACAGATCCGGAGAAACACCTGTAGAAACTGTGGCCTGATGGTCGAGTCCATATTCATTTTCTACTGCGGTGAGAGTGTTCATAAAAATCCGGTTACCCGGTTTCAAAACTAGAGATTTCCTCAATAAAAGAATGACGTGATCTCTGTTTCCAAGGTCGTAGTTGATCAAGGCCTGATTGTAGAATATTCCGGGATTATCACCGAATTCATCAATCATTTCATCATAGAGATACAGCGTATTTGATATCTCCTCTGAATTGATATAAGTCTGAGCCATTTCCAGCTGTTCCCGGAATCGGGGGACATCGTTGACAGAAGAAGAGGTTAGAACTAACGCCAGCAGAGTATAACCGAGAATCTTTGTATCGAATCTTCTGCGAATCAAAGCAGCTAAGACAGAAATTAATCCGGGTAACATAAGCAGATAGTACCAGCCGACATCGTAAATAGAATCTCTGAATTTAAGAATTTTATCAGGAGAAAGAAAAGAGAATTCTTCCCGTAAAGAGATAACTTCTTCGGAAGATTCCGTTAAATTATTTTCATATCGATAACCGGCCGAAGATTCGGTTTGCACAGAACCGGATGTTTTGTCATACCAGATCCATGGTTCGATCTGAATAGATAGGACCTCTTCCTCACCGATTGAGACTCTGTATACATCTTCCCGGTATCCACTATATCCCGAGAGAGAGGGTGTCATATTGTACAGTTCCTCTTTTTCTACAATAATCAGACCAGAAAACTCCGGCTGGGGCATTTTCAGGTAATTGAGATTCCCCTCTCCTTCAACCCTGATTCTGAAAGTGGAGGTACTGCCGTTCTGCTGAAGAGGATTTTCCATTTCGGTAGTGATTTGGAAATTTCCTATTGCTCCCGAATCTCTGACTGACAGAGGAACATCAACAACGTTTATAGAAAACGCGGTTGTAGTGCGTTTGACCTTATCAAAACTGACTGAAGCTTTTGGTATTTTCACAATTCCTGAGGTTGTAGGTGTATACATCCATGAATCAATAGGTGCTATATAGACTTCGTCGTCACCGATTTTTGTTACTCTTATATCACCGACTGAGTTCACCCGTTCAAAAACTCCATTTGTGGGAGGAGTCATGGTAATTCTTTCAGGAAAAAACAATTCTTCAAGATTTTCCATTTCCAGAATTAGAGGAATAGTTTCACCTACAAAGATTTGTCCGGGAATTTCTTTCCATTTTGCAAAGATAGGATATTTAAGATCTCTTTCATCAAAAGCCAGGACTGGAAACAAAACAGGTTCGGTTTCAAGAACCGTGACGCCGTCACTCAGTAAAAACTCGCCTATTGTAAAAATCCCCGGTTTAGAGACTTTAAACTTGTAAAAGATTCTTGTTTTTTTTATATACTGCGGATTGACAAGATCTCCCACATTGATGGTTTGAGCACTTTTATAGGGTCCGCTGGCAAGAGTTATTCCATCGGGAAGTCGCGGCTCCTTGATGGTGACGTTGCGATAAGAAGGGAAATCAGCAAAGATTGTCAGATCAAAACGCTGTCCGACAATTATTTTAGTCGGTGAAATTTCAATAGTGATGGGCGGGGCTTCTTCCGGAACCTCAGGTTCATCGCTTTGAGAATAAAGAGGCAAGGAGAAAAGTAAGAGTAAAACTACCAGTCTTCCTGATCGTAAGATTCTTCCTGTTCTGATGAAAACCATAATTCCCCCTCCTTTCTTTTAATATATTCAAGCATTCTCCCGGTTTCCGCTGGATTGACAACTTCTGCCTGCCCTCCGCTTCCTCCATTTTTTTCAACGGCCGGAGCGGCCAGTTTCCCGAGTGTCAGCTCCAAATTGATTTTTGCATCAATACTGGATGGATCCGCTTTCAGCGCTTCTTTAAACATGGTGTAGGAATCACTGTATTTACCCAGTTGATAATAAAGAACTCCTTTATTAAAATTGAGCTTATGCCTCAAATCAGAATCAGAAGCGGTCTCGACATTAGACCATACATCGAGCGCAGCCCCTCCTTCGCCAAGGGAAAAATAGACGTTACCCATATTGTAATAGATCCACTCTGTATACTTCCGGCTTTCCAGTCCTTTCACATAGTTGACTGTGGCTTGTTGAAATTCACCAATCTGATAAGAATAGTTCCCCACCAGAACCGAAAGTCCCGGCTCCATGGCATTGCAGGAGGTAAAGAATAAGATGGATGCACTTAGAAGCAAAACTTTTAAAAATCTTTTTTCCATTTCACACCCCTTATGAGAAAATTTAAAAATATAAAGATGAGCGATAACATTATAAAAAATCTGAAATGCTCTATATTGAGAAACCGGATTCCTTTTCGATCGGAGAATTCATTGACTGCTTTAACAGAATCGAGAAGATTCGCTGCTGCAGAAGGTGAGGAGAGGTTGAAATACTCTCCGCCTGTCCGTTCGGCGGCTCGTACCAGAATATCTCGATCGAGAGAGGATATAACAGTGTTACCTGATAGATCTTTAAGAACTGAACCATCGGCCAGAATGATGGGAACGCCTTCAACCGTACCTGCTCCAATAGTGAAAACCGGAATATTTTTAGAAGCTGCCAGATCGGCTCCCCTCATGAGATTCCCCTCTAGTTCATCGCCATCAGTTATGAGAATCACAGCGCCATTATGCCCGATTCCCTGAGGAAATGAATTGACCGCGCGAAACAGTGCCGCCTCAGGATTGGTCCCCTTGCTACTCAGCATTGACGGGCTGAGACTATTGAGAAATGACTCGATGGAAACGACATCCTCAGTCAAAGGAACAGCCACCACGGCGGAGCCCTTAAACATGGTGATGCTAAAGCGGCTTCCCTTCAGGCTTTTTATCGTTGTCCTCATTAAATCCACCGATTTATCCAGACGAGACGGGTAGATATCCTGCGCGAGCATACTCCTGGAAACATCGATGACAAAGGCGACATCAATCCCTTTCTTTTCTTCATGAACAGGCCTCTGTCCCCAGACAATACCCAGAAGAGAAAGCGTGACTGTGATGATAAAAAGAACAATCATCGCAGTAGAGAAAAAGAATTTGACAAGATAGAGATCCAGTATCTTTTTTTTCCTCCATTTTCCTCCAAGCAGAAGCAATTGGCGGCTGCCCGATCGATAACGCAAAGTGGCGGAAATGAGAAGAGGAATAAGGATTAGCAAAAGGTATATCGCATCAGGATTATTTATTTTCATAAAATCTCCCTGAAAACAGCTTTTCTTATGACAAATTCAAACATAATCAAAATGAACCCTATCAATATAAACAAGTGGTGAAGAGGTTCAAAAACAACCTGCA
>JADGDJ010000089.1 GCA_016744925.1 Spirochaetaceae bacterium | reverse complement strand
GTTGATAAACCGGGATTGAAGATGAGGTTGAGGATTTATCCGTCAGAGAGTTTAGATTCTTTTGTAATAATTCCCCGTTCTTCCGCTTTGGCTAGAAGTTTTTCCCGATTTATTCCCCGTCCGTCATCTGAGACTTCTATAACAACTTTTCCACTTTCCAGGTAAGCTGACAGATTGAGGTGTCCCTCTTCGCTTTTTCCCTTCTCCAGTCGTTCTTCCCTCGTTTCGATTCCGTGATCTATACAGTTCCGAACCAGGTGTTTGAGTGGATCATTTAGTTTTTCAATCATATTTTTATCGAGTTCAGTTTCCTGACCCGAAAGGGTAAGTTTTATTTTTTTGCCACTGTCAGATGCCATATCCCGAACAACCCGTTTAAAGCGATCGAATGTGTTGCCTAGATTCATCATCCTCAACGACGTGACTTGCTCCTGAAGAAGCTGTGTAATATTTTTCAGGGAATCCGTTACGGTTCCAAAGCTGTCGGGCAGAATCTCTTCGTTCTCTTCGGTGAGCATATTCAGTCTCGCCTGTGAGATGAGTAGCTCGCTGACAGTATTAAATATCTTTTCCAGTTTCTCAGTAGGAACTCTGATATAGGAGTCGTTTCTTGTTCCTGCAGCGGTTCTATCTGCGGAACGTCTATCGCCACTTCTCCGTTCGGGCGGCTGACTTTCTATTTTTATATTCTCTTCAATCCCGGAAATAGGGACATTGGATGGATTATTGCCATTGACAGTAAAAATGGATAAATCGGAACCCTTTTCCCTCTCTTTATTCAAATCAATTATTTTTAGATTAGATTCATCGATGACGAAGCAGAATATATCTAATATGTCCCGTTCATCTTTGGCAGTTTCATAAAAAAGTGACCAGCTCAGATATAGGGATTCAGGATTAAAATCTTCATCGAGAGGTAAATCTGCCGTCTGGACTTCAATATCTACGATACTTCCAACCAGGCGTAGATCCGATAGAAACATGAGAGGGTCTATTCCCGTTAGAAATATTTCCCTGTAGTATTTCAACTCTATATAAAAGAGACTTGTACCCTCACTCTGTTTTGGAGCAGCTTTTTCAGAATCTTCTGGTGAAGAGTCCTCCATTTTGAGTATTTGATGAATCTCATGAACTGTTTCATCAGATTCAACTCCCTTGTTGGAATCTATTCCGTCCTTGATATTGGATACCATGAGATTAAAAATATCCATGGACCTGAGAATGACAGAAATGAGGTCTTCATTTATTTTCAAGGAACCGTTTCGGATATTTTCAAAGAGATCCTCAACAATATGTGCAAAATCCTTAATGCCTGAAAAACCCGCAAGTCCGGCACCGCCCTTCAGAGAGTGGATTGCACGAAAAGCTTCATTTATCATTGTTTGGTCATCGGGATTTTCTTCGAGATTTATTATCAGGTTTTCCAGAAGCTGAAGATTTTCTTCAGCTTCCTGAATAAAGATATCGTGCAGCATATTTTCCATAATTTTTATTCTCCGGCAAATCTTTTTATTACGGCAACTAACTGTTCCGGTTCAAAGGGTTTTACAATCCAGCCGCTCGCTCCGGCGGCTTTCCCTTCCATTTTTTTTGATTCTTGAGATTCAGTCGTGAGAAAAAGGATAGGAGTAAACTTGTGGTCATCCAGTTCTCTCACCTTTTTAATAAGAGTAATACCATCCATATTAGGCATGTTGACATCGAAGAGAAATACATCGATAGTTTCCGTAAATGTCCGAATCTTATTCAGAGCAATCAGACCGTCTTCAGCTAAAGCGACCTTAAAGCCCGCTTTTGTTAAGGTGTATTCAATAGAAGCTCTGGCTGTGGGTGAATCATCGACAGCAAATATAGTTTTCATTTCTTATGTTCTCCTTCTTTATAGTTATATCCATAGGCAGTCAGTGAATCCAGAAGTGATTCATTCAAGCCGTTAATCTTGTAGTTTTCAGGGTTATCTTCGCTTTGTTTTAATAAATGGAGAAGGAGCTGAAATCCAGCACAATCAAATTTTTCAAATTGTGAGAAATCCAGCTCGATCGGAAGAGGTGCATTATCAATTATCTCCCAGACCTTTTTCACGCTTCTGATCTTTATTTCTTTATCTATCGCTAATACTTCCATCTGTTCCCCTCAAGTATCAGAACAGCGTAATGCTGTTTCCTGTTGATTTTTCAATTTCCAATTCTGAGAATTCACTGGCTATAGTTGTTCTTTCCTCTTCCACAGTGAGTTTTTCAACTATTTTACTTATAGTCGTGTCACGAAATTGACACTCATTAAGATTCATAGGACCTCCCATTAAGTCGAGCTGCTTTTCAATATTATGTCGTATTTCTGTACAGATATTTATTTTCTGATTCAGCTCTTTATGAAGATCTCTCAATTTGATAAAAAGACTGGAATAGGCCCGAATCTCTCCGGACAAAGTGTCGGTGATATTCATAACAGAGTTGTAGTTTTCCATAAAAATATTTTCTGTTTTTTCCAATATAACAAAGGAGCTTTCCAGTTTTTCCTTCATCTTTGCATATTTGTTCGTTTGGTTGGAAAACGCATCGTTGATCGTTCCGAGGTTCTGACTCATCAGTGCCTCGGAATTATCCATATCTTCGATAATTTTTCCGAGATCGGAGAAAGCCGATTGTGAAAATACATCATTTTCCGAATCCACACTATAGGAAATGTTCAAGCTGTTTCTGGCCTGCTCAATTCTGGCAAGGAGCAAAAGGTTATTGATAGATTCTATTACGGGAATAAAAGAAGATGTTATTTTTTTTTCAGATTGAACCATATTATTTATTTCGCTGAAAATACTGATTATGCTTCTTTTTTGTTTTTGACCCGTGTCCAGATTTACCAGGATCTCTTCGATGGTTTCTTTGGGAGCCTGAAATATTAGATTGATAATGGACGCTTTATTCTCTTCAGATTTTTCTGAAACCACCAATTGTCCAATGAGTTTTTTATCGCTAGTGACATCGTTTATAGCATAGTTTATCTGCTCAAATTCTCTATCCAGATTATTTATCATGGACAACACATCATTGTTGATCCGGTCCATCTGTTTTTCTGTCGTCAGCAATAGAAATTTTAAAAGGGTGGAAATATTCCGATAATTTTCTTTTTCATCTTCACCGGGTTTTGATTCAGGACTTAAATCGAGCAGTTTTTCATTTTCCATTATTATGTGGACAATGTCAGCGAGAACATCCATTAAATGCCTCATCTGCTGTTCTATAATATCCTGCTTTTGTAATTCGATCATAATATTGTAAGTAGGGTTCTTAACTGCATCAATCCGGGAGAGTAGATCGTTGAGAATCATTGCGAAATTTTCTACGCTATTGCTGGATATATCTACAAGTTTTTGAGAATCTTTTGATACATTCAGGATATTGTCATGGATAAATTTTTCATGTGTATCAATCTCTTCAAGAAAGACATTGATACGGCCGTTCATCTGAATCCCAATATCGTTAATAAGTATAGTTCCCTTGGCAATCTCCTCAGACAGTTTTATGAAATTCCCAGAAATAATCTGATATCCTTTCCCTTTAGAACCCTCTTTCTGTGAATATACAATTGAGTTTATGGCAAAAACTTTCAAGTCTTCTGAAATATTGTAAATCTCTTTGATTCTATCCATGGCACTATTGGAAATAACGATGGTATCTCTTAATTCAGAAAAGATCATGTTGTCTATTTTTTCTGAGTCTTTAAGTGTTTCCAGCGCCGTATTTAACTGCAGGTGAAACTGCTCCAGTTCGTGTTTTACACTAAAATCAGTAGTCTCGATTTCACTGGAAAAAATAAAATTCAGGAGTTTTTTAGCTTTGAGGACATTGTCATCAATCTGGTTTTCAATTGCCGGCAATCTCTGTGATATATCCGTGAGAATACTTTCATATTCATCTGTATATTTTCCCAGGCTGGATATAAACGAGTTTAACTTATCTGTTGTTTTCATTTCTATGTTCAAGCCGTTCAATTTTAATCCTTGTTTGCCCTATTTAATAGTATCCATTATTTCCGTCAGTATTTTTTCATCGATAATATCCCCTATACACCTCTGGGTCTGCTTTGATACTTCTTTGAATTCTACCGCAATACCTTGATTTTCATCGGATTTGTTACTGACTCTCACTATATTGCCGTCGGAATAAAAGTCAAAACTGTTAAAATTAAAAACCATAGCCAGATCATCTCCCATCTTATGAGGGGGAAGGGGTGCTGTTTTTATAAAACATCCGCTCGATGACAGAGAGAGGACTTTTGCTTTTTCAATTGTCCCTTTTTTATCTTCAGGAAGCCAGTATTCTACATTCAGCGGCCAATGAACCCTATTTGAATCCCTGCTCACTGTGCTGATTTCTTTGAGGCATTGAGAAATTTCACTATCATCTATTGCAGTTTTTATGTATTTATCGTTTAACAGGTATAAAGGTAGATCAGAAACCGGTCTATAGAGAATTATAGTTATAATAGCATTGAGATACCGGATATGCTCTATTGTCGATCTCATCTCTTCTGCACTCAATTCCGAATGGTCGATGATATAAGAATCGACATTCACATGATCTATATGATAAATGTAGGCTGCTTTCTGAGAAGAGGCTTCAAAAAAGATCCGTCCACCTACCTGTTCCGCTGAAAATCTATTGTCCGATCTCATTTTATAGATGATGGTTTCATTCATACAATATTCTCCTGTCTACTTAAATGATTTTCTGGTGTTTTCCAGCGTCTTGTCTTCAATCTCTGTGAAAAATTTTGTCAGACTGATAACAACAATCATACGATTTCCTACCTTGCCTATTTTTTCAATAAATTCTGTCTCGGCGACAGTGCCGAACTCAGGTGTTTCGCTGAGATTTTCATCAGTAATACTGATAACATCTGAAACGCTATCGACTACAAAACCGACAAGTTTTAATTTGTCACTTCCAATCTGCGTAATGATAACTATCGTATTATTGTCGATTTTTCCACTTTTTAGACCGAATCTGTTTCTCAGTAAATAGAGTGGAATTATTTTACCTCTTAAATTGATAATTCCGGGAATATATTCGGGTGAACCGGGAATCTTTGTCAGGTTGGGAAGAGAGACTATCTCCTGCACTGACAGAATGGGGATACCGTACTCTTCTGATTCTACAGAAAAAACGACATACTGATTTGAGATATCCATATTGAGTTGAGAAACGAGCATATCCTCTTCTTCGTCTTCTTCATATGCTGTTGATTTTGTATCATTGTTCATATTTAAAACTCTTCAAATCCCGACTCACCGGCCAGCTCCGATACTACTTCATAGGATTCCCTTTCAGAACTCTTTACACTTGGCTCCCTGAGCAACTTGACCCTGGTTTCACTCTGGGAATGAATCCTTCTATCAATTTTGAAAAAATTAATATTTGAGTTGAGCTCCTGCGCCTGAGCCGATAATTCTTCAGTAGAAGAAGCGGCTTCTTCCACCAGCGCGGCATTCTTTTGTGTATTTTCATCGAGGCTGGAAAGGGTTTTATCGATCTGGTCTACGCTGGATAATTGTTCCAGAGAAGCCGCTGATATTTCTCCAACAAGGGCAGTTACTTTTTTTACAGCCCCATTAATTTCATTGAGCATTTCACCGGCTTTATTGGCTATTTTGACACCGTCATCCACTTTTTTATTGCTCGTTTTGATAATACCGGCAATTTCCGAGGCAGCTTTATCAGATCTTTTTGCCAGTTTTCTCACTTCCACAGCGACTACGGCAAAGCCTTTTCCCTGTTCTCCCGCTCTTGCCGCTTCAATCGAGGCGTTTAAAGCCAATAGATTCGTCTGGAAAGCAATATTGTTTATAACTTCGATTATATCGGCAATTTTGTTACTGGATACGCTTATCTCATTCATTGATGTGATCATCGAACTTACAGCCTGTGATCCATCGCTGGTTTTTTCAAGAGCATCATGGGAAAGTTTATCGGCTGTACCTGTATTGTCCGCATTGGATCGAATGGAGGAATTCATCTCCTCAATGGCTGAAGATGTTTCTTCCAGAGCCGTCGCCTGCTGTTCCGTTCGATTTGAAAGATCCTGGTTTCCCGAGGACAGTTGCCCACTAGCCGAGGCTATCTGTTCTGAACCGCTCAGCACTCCGCTGACAACATCGGAAAGTTTATTAATCATTCTGTGTAAAGCATTGGCCAAAAGCCCTATTTCATCTTCTCTGCCCAGATATTTCTCATCGATTGCAACGGTCAGATTCCCTTTGGAGATTTCCTGAGAAGCATTCACGGCAATTTGTATGGGAATAGAAATAGACCTGGATAGAAATATCATAGAGATTATGGCGATAATAATAATCACAACAGCAATAATCACCAGCAATATAATCAGTGAATAGACCGGTGCCATAATTTCAGATTGGTCTATTTCCGCAATTATCGCCCAGTCGAAATCGGCGTTGAGAACTTCATCTATAGTCAGATGGGAATACACTGAAAGAACATTGATTCCCCTGTAATCTTCAAATATGGCATTCTGACTTTCCGAGCTCTGTCGGGTGAGAGAATCGCTAGCGGGAGAATCCACCTCCAATGAAAGAACAGTCGTTTCTCCCGTTTGTGAGAATCGACTTTCCGTGCGCATCAGGAGATCTTCTCCGACACAATAAACCTCGCCGCTTTCTCCCATTCCAGCCGTATTGGTCAGAATATTGTTAATCTTATCATTGTTAACCTGAAGAGCGACAACAGCTTTGATATCGCCATTTTCAAATACGGGACTACCGATAAATAAAGCCGGCTCTCCCCCAGAAGGAGCATAGTTTTGAAGATCTATAATGGCTGTTTCTTTATCATTGATCACTTTCTCCCATAGTTTTCCAAGTCCACTATCTTTATATTGACCGACAGAAAGATTCTCTCCCAGGTCTTTTTCTTTGGCATTGGTATACATGATATGGCCGTGTTTGGCGCAGATGACAAATACGTCGTAGTATCCATAGACATCATTGTACTTCTGAAGATCCTGACTTATGGTTTCATATAAATCGGAATATTTATTTGTAAGGTTTTCACCTTCACCTGTAATATCGTAATTTCCCGTGGCACTGATCTGCATTTCATTATGGTAGAGGATGAGGTGGTCAATAGCCTCTTTAATCTCTTTTGTGGCAGAAATTACTGCGCTGTCCTTTCCCGTTCTGTCAAAAATCTCGAGTAGTTCGGTTTGTTTTCCCGCCTGAATCGCCTGGAGCTTAGCGAGGGCTTCTCTGTTGATTGAATTGCTCATCTGTACTATTGCCAGAATTGTCAGTATAGCCATGGCAGAAACAATGATTAAAGATGAAAGGGCGATCAGCTTTCCACCGATCGATTTGATAAACTTTAATTTCTTTTTGTTTCCCACCGACGGACTCCTGTAATATCATTAGTAATGATTTTCATATCTATAATTATGTTTAATCTTTATAGGGAAATGCAAATTTTGGAGATTTATAATTAATTTTTTGTAAATATTTCACTAACTCTTTTCTCTATTACATTAAGGTCTCTGTTTGACTGGATACGCTAATTATCCAAAGGATTAGTCAGACATTCCAATCCACTGGACAGGCCAATAGCCAAAATATTACTATTACCATATGAGCTGTTATAATGTGAAATTGATTGCCTTCATTTATCTCTTAATCATTCCTTTATCTCTGGAATCATCGGCACAAACCGACAGTCGTTTAAAGGGCATAGATTATCGCAGCGAAATGCGATCCTTTGTAGAAGAGATCAGCCTCTACGGAAAATCGGAAAACGAGAGATTTGTCATCATTCCTCAAAATGGGCAGGAACTTTTAACATACAGCGGAGAAGCACAGGGGGAATCTGTTCAAAGCTATATGGATGCCATTGATGGTGTTGGCCGTGAAGACCTTTTTTACGGTTATACAGGAGATGACAAAGAAACTCCGGAAAATGCCAAAAGTTACATGCTTCCCTTTCTCGATCTGGCTGAAAGCGAAGGTCTTGAAGTTCTTACCATCGATTATTGCAGTACCGTGTCAAAGATAGAGAAGTCCTATGAATTTAATAAGGAGAGAGGGTATATCTCATTCAGTGCTGATAGTCGGGGTCTCGAGGATATTCCCGTTTATCCCTCTGTTCCACGCAATCTCAATAGCAGAAACATAGGATCACTGGCCGAGGCTGAGAATTTTCTTTATCTGATCAATCCCGAAAAGTATATTAGTGCGGAAGATATGATTACTGAGCTTTCGGGGACCAATTACGACATACTGATCATCGATCTCTTCGACAATGATGGTAATAAACTCACTTCCGATGATATAAGTCGTTTGAAACAGAAAGCTAATGGTGGATGCCGTCTTGTCATTGCTTATATGAGCATTGGTGAAGCAGAAGAGTACCGTCATTACTGGGCATCGGCCTGGGAATCCCTCCCTCCCTTATGGCTTGATGAGGAAAATCCCTACTGGGAGGGGAATTACAAGGTGAAATACTGGGAGCCCGACTGGAAGGATATAATTTTCGGGAACCCTGAAGCCTATCTTGATTTAATCCTCGAATCTGGCTTTGACGGAGCATATCTCGATATTATTGATGCCTTTGAGCACTTTGAGTAACTCTTCGGAAATCTTTTGGCTTATCAGCCACATCTATCATCTTCATGGCAATTGTGGATATCAGCACAACTGATGCCGCTGCAATCCAGCTGAACTGATAACCGTATTTATCCAAAACTGAACCCATAATAACCGGCCCCACAGTGTACCCTGCCCCGATGATCATCGGTATTATAGAACTCATTCTTCCTCTGTGAGAGGCGGGAGTATGATTCATGATATAGGGCATAGTACTGATAGCTTCCAGAATCTCTCCTAAAGTAAAAATAAATACAGAGATGAAAAAAGCTGATTTGATGGAGATAAATCCCAATATTCCAAAACCGATTGTAAAGAGTATTCCCGCATAAAAAATCCTCTTGATGTTTGTCTTATTTTTAAACATGGCTGTAATTAAAGGAGTGCAGAATACAACAATAAGAGCGTTAAAACTGCCCAGAATACCGAAAAGTCTGGCACCTTCTCCGGGAAAATTGGCTTCAGCATGAAGAGGTAACATAAAAGGCCACTGGGAGTATACAAATTTATATCCAAAGGATGCCAGGGCAAAAAACAGGAGAACCGGTCGTGATAATATTATAGAAAATATAGATTTATCGGATCTCTCTTCATGAGTATTTTCTTCGCTGGTCTCTTCATTTAAAGTTTCCTTAACCAAAAAAGCTATTAATAAGATTCCGATAATTGCTGTAACAGCATCTATTATAAACATGAGAGCCAGATGATCCTTGAAGAGAAATCCCGCAAGAACCTGGGCCATGGCAAAACCTAAATTGAAACCGAGATAATTGAGCGAGTAGGCTCCTTCTCTCTGTTCCGGGGTGGTCAGATCTGCTGTCATGGCGTCATGAGATGGTCCGGCAACGCCAAAAAAGAACCCTGCGCTCATCAAAACATAAACCATCATCATGCCTGGTGGGAGAAAAATGCATACAATATAGCTTACTACCGCTAATAGTTCAAATATTATGAGTATCTTCTTTCGACCGAAAGTGTCGGCCATTTTACCACCTATGAGGCTCGCAGGACCGTAAAAAACACCTGTCAGAGTCATATAAAAACCGGTTTCCGCACCGGATAGGCCGATTTTTGTACTCAAAAGCAGAGTCATAAAGGGATAGATGAGGGCTCCCATCGCATTAATAGTTTTGGAGATAAAGATAATGTAGATTTCTCGGCGAAGTCCCATATAGGGACTGAATAAATTTTTCAATGTGTTCATAATTATGTTTAAGAGTAAACTTGTTAGCACATAAGATCAATTTGAAGAACAGTTATATTTAATCTTTACTCAGGTCATCGTACTCATCGAGGAAAGAATTTTTCTCATCTCCGTTTCGCCAGCCGATCACCGCATCGAGGTAGATGTTTTTTGAGGACATGTAAATACTCTTATCCACATCTTTAAAGCTTGCTCCGAGAGTTTTTATCAACTCTTTCACTTCCCGTCTCTTGCTGGATGTTTTTTTTGCCGCCACCACACAGCCGCAGTTCATAGGAGAGAGACCGCTCTCTGAGGAAAATAATTTAATGTCCTCTTCCCGAATATCATAGAGGGGGCGAATGAGTTCCATATTTTCAAAATTTTTAGATTTCAGTTTGGGCATCATCGTCTGGTATTTTCCCGAGCATAGTATATTCATCATTATCGTTTCAATAACATCGTCAAAATGATGTCCCAGAGCCAGCTTGTTGCAGCCTAGTTCTTCCGCCGCTGCATAGAGAGCTCCGCGGCGCATTCTGGCACAGAGGTAACAGGGGTAATCATTGGCAATCTCATCTACGACCTTAAAGAGATTTTTATCGAATATCTTTACGGGTATATTCAGGTAGTCGCAGTGTTCTTCGAGACGTTCCCTGTTGGTACTGTGAAATCCCGGGTCCATGGAGATAAACTCCAGTTCGAAAGTATCGTCAGAGTATTTTCTCAATTGCTGGAAGAGTTTCGCCAGAAGAAGGCTGTCTTTACCACCGGAAATTCCCACAGCGATCTTATCACCGGGACTGACCAATTTGTACTCTTTCAGTGATTTTGTAAATTTGGACCAAATAGGTTTTCTGTATATTGTAATGAGATTTTTTTCAATCTCAGCTAAGTCTTTTCGTTCATTGAGCGGGCGAACCAGTTCGCACCCGCTTCCGGATATGGTGGACATGTAAACTCCTCTGTGTCTCTTGAAGTTCACTATTTTGATGTATTTAAATGTGAAATTCAAGAGATCAAATGCCGCTTCCGTCACCATAAACACAATCGGGGCACTCATCTTCGCTGACAATGCCCAATTTCATGAGTAGTCCGAATATTTTACAACCGGCACAGAATTTAAAAAAAGCTTCGAGAAATGAAAATAATGCCAGTATGGATATTGTCGTGAGAGCTGCCGGAGTTTTCTCCTGATAAAAGAAAAAGAGGCTTAAGGCACTCATGACCATGCCAATGGCGGCAGCAAAACGTTTAGGCTTGAACACAACCTGTTTTTTCCTGAAACCGGCAATCGGCACTATCAACTTTCGCGAGATCCACGCAAGAGGACTGAATTGTGGAATGAGGATCACCCTTATGGCGAAATCGAATAATAAGATGATAACAGGTATATAACTGCCTGTAAGAATTGTTGCCAGAGATAGTATAAAAACCTGAAGAGCCACGCCTCTGACCGCTTTTTCACTGACTCTGTAGGGTCTATTTAGTTTTTTCATGAATAAATAATACTAATGTTTACTTAGTAGGTCAACTAAGTAGACATTAAAAAAGACGAAATCTCTTTTTAGAAGTATTTCAGTTACTGAGGGCCTCTATTTTGTACAGGAAAATGGTGACGGCCAGAAGGTCTGCAGAACCTCCGGGGCTGATATTTTGTTCGATAAAATTGAGATCCATCTGCTTGAGGATTTCCAAACCCCGTTCATCACCGGCTCCTCCCGATTGTAAAACCTCTTCGGACTGTTTTTGGACATATTTGAGAGTTTTCTGATCTTTTCTTCCCACAATATTGCTGTCTTCTACAATGGACATAAGACGGAGAAGTGTATTTAAGAGTCTGCTGTTCCATTCCTCTTTAGAATTCTTTAAAGAGGGCAGGGCAGCTTTTATTACTGAAGGGAAGCCTTTTTCCGCTTCGCCCCGTATCCCTTTGATCCCCTCTCTGCTGAAGAGTTTTTCTCCTGTCGTATTGCCGGAATTGACTCTGATAAGCTCTTTTTCCACGATCCCGCTGCACATCTTTGATGCCAAACGGCATACTTTCCCGGGAGGGCACTGCTGCTCTCGATGGAAAAGATAGGAAGCCGCGGCTACGAGTATACCAAGAGAAAAGATCAGACCTTTGTGGGTATTGACTCCTCCTGTGATGGAGAACATGGCTGTTTCCGCTTCGATCCCAATGGGTCTCAGCTTTTTGAGAAGAAGGGTTAAGTCCTCTTGATCAAAACGACTTCCCGCTTCTGCCATCCGCAGGAAATAAGGGTGAAGGACTGAAGCGCTGCTGATAAAGGTGAAAAAATCCATATCTCTGTGAGCTCCGCTGTTGCTGCGGTCCACCAGGCCCGGTTTGGGAGTGGCGGCCGCTTCATGCAGAATCGCTTCGACAGCGATGGAGGAAATTTTCTCCTCTATGCGGGAAAGCATCAGCTTTTAACTTGCCGTATTACATCGATTATAGTTCCATCTCTGTATTCAACAAGAGCGACAATTTTATCTTCAAATTCTATTGTCTCGGGCGTACCAGCCACTCTCTGAGCTTTATCCTTGAGCTCTTCTATCGTGAAAATGGGAAGTGTCGTAGCCTTGAGGCGTTCCAGGACATCTTTTCTTCTGGGATTGACGGCAATACCACGATCCGTAACCAGAACGTCTACCGTCTCTCCGGGAGTGATAATGGTCTGAACCTTGTCCACAACTGTGGCCGTTCTTCCTCTAATTAGCGGTGCCACGATGATAGAGATTCCGGAACCAACAGCCGTGTCCGAATGTCCTCCCGATGCTCCTCTGATCACTCCATCAGATCCGGTGATGACATTCACATTAAAATCGGTGTCAATTTCCAGAGCGCTGAGGACTATCACATTCAGTTTGTTTACAGCACAACCTTTATTCAGAGGATTGGCATAATATGAAGCGGAAATTTCTGTGTGATAACGGTTATTTCCGATAGACTTAATGGCGTCGTCATCAAAGGTCTGCGTATCGAGAAGCTTTTTAATCAATCCTTTTTCATGAAGTTTAACCATCTGACTGGTAATTCCTCCCAGTCCGAAGCTGGCGGTAATTCCCTTTTCAATCATCTCTTCACTGAGAAATTTTGTTGTTGCAAGGGACGCTCCTCCCGATCCTGTCTGAAAGGAAAATCCGTCTTCAAAATAACCCGATGAAATAATAACTTCAGCGGCATTCTGGGCAATGAGCAAGTCCCGGGGGTTTTTGGTTATTCTCGTGGCTCCCGTGCTGATGCCGTCGGGATCTCCTACAGAATCAACTTTTACGATATAGTCCACCTGGTCCTGATGGATACTGAATGGGGTGTTGGGATAATCGACCATATAGTCTGTTATAAGGACTACTTTATTGGCAAATTCCGCATCAACTTTGGCATATCCGAGAGATCCACAGGCCGATTTTCCTGTATAACCATTGGAATTTCCATAAACATCACTGGAAGGTACTCCCAGGAATGCCACATCAATTTTAATCGCACCGGATTCAATGGCTCTGGCACGACCGCCGTGACTGTGTATCAAGACGGGATTCTTCATTTTACCATGAGAGATAAATTGTCCCAGTTCTCCTCTCAAACCGCTTGTATATATTTTGGTAACCACTCCGCTTTCGATATGACGCACTAATTGGGAATGGACATCTGTCAGAGAACTTGAGGCGAGGGTCAGGTTTTTAATACCCAGGTTGGAGATGACATCCATAACCATGTTCAGGATATAATCTCCATTTCGGAAGTGATGGTGGAATGATATGGTCATACCATCTTTCAATTCCGTTTTCATAATAGCCTGTTCAACCGTATCGAGCATTTTATTGAGTTTCGGTAAGTTTCTCACCCCTTTCTGTTTTCTGACGAGAGGCGTATTTGTAAATGCCCCCTCAAAGGGTTTTAAAGTATCAAAACCGGAAATTGATCCGGGGATTTCTCTATTTACTGCATTCTTAGACATTATTTATCATCCTCTTCATCAAATTGAATTCCTGAAGCTTTAGCCATAGCGATAACTCTTTCGGCTCTGTCTACGATGGGTTTATCAACCATTTTTCCGTCGAGAGAGATTACACCGGAGCCTTTTTCATTGGCTTCTTTAATCACTTCAATAACTCTGAGAGCAAAATCAATATCTTTCTGACTGGGAGTGTAAATTTTATGAACCGGTGCGATCTGTCGGGGAGATATGACAGATTTCCCGTCAAATCCCAATTGTTTTATCAGTCTAACTTCTTCGAGAAATCCCTCTTCGTTATTTACATCAGAATAAACCGTATCAAGGGCATATATTCCTGCGGCTCGGGCTGCTGTAACGATCTGACTTCTGGCAAAGAGTATTTCGACGCCTCCAGGAGATCTTTTAGTTTTCATATTGGTGACATAATCTTCAGCACCGATAGCCAGGCCGATCATTCTTTTACTTGCCGTAGCAATTGAATAGGCGTTGAGCACTCCCAGGGGGCCTTCGATAGCAGCCATAAGTTTGATTGTTCCCACTTTCAGTCCAGCTAGTTTTTCCTCTTTTTCAATAAGAACTTCGACGGCTTTAATATCATCAGCTGAATCGGCCTTGGGTATTCGTATTATATCCGGTTGGGCCCTCACCATGGCTTTGATATCATCAACTCCAAATGGCGTATCGAGACCGTTTATGCGCACTACGGTCTCTATTCCCTCATAATCGAGTGTTTTAAGGGCATTGAAAATCAACAGACGTGCAGAATCCTTTTCACTGAGGGAAACAGAGTCCTCAAGATCAAACATAACAGAATCGGATCGGTATATATGCGCGTCTTTGACCATTCCCGCATTATTTCCGGGGACGTAAAGCATGGTTCTTCTCAATTTTTCCATTTACTTTTCCTCCCATCGAACGTGTTTTATTCCGGCGGCTCTATAAGTGGCTGCTTCCAGTCTGGCGCAAATCGTACAGTCCAGAGCACCTTTATCGTTAACAGAAACTGTCGCATCGGAAATGTCCAGCTCTTCCATTTTTTCTTTAATTACTTTTCTTATCTGTTTGCCGAACTGCTTTTCGACAATGCTGTGAAGCTCGATGTTGATTCCCGTGGAAGTATTTTCCGATACGGTAATCATTACATCGCTGGATTCCAGAGTCCCGGCTATTCCGGTTTTAACTACTCTCATATTTTTTTCCCTTACTCAGAAATCGCGGAGCTTGCTCCGGATTTCTTTATCCTGTTGATAATCGCTTCCGCTTCTTCAGACTTCAAATAAGCCAGAGTGGCCGGAGGTACAATTTTCTCTATAATATTAAAATCATCATTTATCAGTAATTCTCTTACATAAGAAGCACTTATGATGATTTTTTCATTTTCTTTTCTTTTCACTATTTCCAATTGGATTCCTGCAGAAGGCAATACTTCTTTCATCAGCTGGTTGTAATGATTGGTAACGGGACAAAGAGGTTCTTCACCGGCATAGCGCTTATTGATGGAGAGAGCGGGGCATATGTGCCGGCTGAAAATATCCAGGTCCATTCGACCATGAGCATCGATAATTTTTTTAGAATCCTTGAGAAAGTACGAGGGAAATGTGGCTGAGGAAATGATGTATTGTCCCGAATGGTGCACAGTCACATTGCTCAGATGTTCAGTTCCTTTTTTCACCAATGTGATTCGCACATCAGTTGGAAAGTAAGAGCGATTTTCATCAACAATAAAAATGTGAACATGATCAGATTCTGATGCGGCTTTTTCAATGAGGAATAGATGGCCGTTGGTAAAGGGATTGCAGTTCATCACGATAGATGAAATTTTATTGCCTTTCACTTTAGCAGTTGATAAACTACTCAGAAAATTTTGAATCCCATACTTATTGTTTTCCATTAAAATGGCCCTGTTTTCCACACGGGAAATTTCATGGAATCCCAATTCGGAGAACACCTTTTTATTATGGGGTTTCGTAAATAGAAAGAGGTGGTTGATCTCCTCATGATGCGCTTTCAGTAAAAGATAGGTTACGATTTTTCCTATAATACCTTCGCCTTCATGTTCTTTGCTGACAGCTATGCATTTGAGCACAGCCCCACTCATGGCTCCCGATGCAATAATTATATCATTCTCTTCGAGAACAACAGCATAATCTATATCGTCGTCAAGATTGAGATCTCTTTCGTTGAGGAAATCTCTTAATAATGTTATCTCTTTTTTATTCCTCAGAGAAATACTTCTAATGTCCAGAATTATTCCCTCCATTCAATTATGAATGTGCAAGTTATAGCCGATTTCTGAAATAAGCAGTTCTTTTAGGACAGAATTCCGGTTACCTATAATAATATGCCAGTATAAACCTTTTATCGTAAAAAAAATAAATAATTATATACTGAAATCTTTTTTTCGAATAAAACTGAAAGTGTAATAATTCTCATACACTTTCAGTTTCCCACTTATATCTATGCAGCGCCTGCTGTCATTTTTCTTTTCTTCATAAAATCCTTTACAATAGGGTAAAAAATTGAGAGGAGAGTTATTAAAATCAATACAATTGTTCTTTTATAATTGTAGATTAAGAAAAGTCCCTCGAAGGTTTATTCACTGCCTTCTCCCTTGGGGGAGATGGCGATAGCCAGAGGGGGAATTTAGATACTCAAAACATAAAAACACCCTGTCGTTT
>JADGDJ010000346.1 GCA_016744925.1 Spirochaetaceae bacterium | reverse complement strand
CCCTAGTGGCGCTGGGTGATACAGATCTTTTCTGCAAATGGTCCTTTTTCTCATTGGATTTTATGGAATTGGCTCTGTTTTCAGCTGTTAAAATACCCACCGGTTCAATGGATAATGTGAGCGGTTCGGGCTATATTGATCTGGCATTTTCTCTTCTGGCAGACTTTTACATTACCAACTGGTTTGCTTTCTATCTTCAGAATGGTTTAATACTGCCCGGTCAGCTCTTTGTGGAAGAAAATCCCCCTCTGGCAATGTACAGTCTTCTCGCTTCGATTGAGTTTATTGTCTCTTCACGGTTGTCGATTCTTGCTCAGTTCAGATTTGCCACATCACCTGTTAAAGAGGGGACTGTTATTCCTGAAAATCTTTCTTATTCAGTGAAACTCCATGAGCCTATGACCAATATTATGGCTGGAGTTGTATTGGATTTATCAGGTTACAGGGTTCAGTTCTCCTTTGAAGAAGACGCTTTTACCAATAACGGTGCCGATTTAATATTTAATGTGACCGTGGGAAAGAGCTTTAACCTGTCAGAAGTCATACGAAATAAATAAACCTCTATTTTCAATCCGGGAAAAATTTCGATTTTATCTTGAAAAATGAATAATTATAGAATATTCTAAGATATCGGAATCCCTGAAATTACTAATTTAGCTTTAAACCTGCATCTACAGGTCAAATTTCGACATTTTACAAAAAGAATAAACCTGACGATTTTTCTATCTTGTATTTTTATTCGTAAATATAGATTTGCGCTTATCGTAATCATACTGTACCTATGTCTATTTTGTTTCTTTGATGAGAAACTGAAAATATTTTAAAACTTTTAAGGAGAGATGAGATGAAAAAAAGTCTGATATTTATGCTGGTTATTCTGTCAGTATTTATGATGAGCTGTGGTGGGGGAGATAAAGATGCTAAACCCTCGAGAACTTTTGTCACTATCGGAACCGGTGGTGTTACTGGAGTTTATTACCCTACTGGCGGTGCTATCAGTAAAATCGTCAATAAGAAATTCGAAGAATATAATCTTAAAGTTACCGTTGAGTCTACCGGTGGTTCTGTTTTCAATGTAAACGCAATTATGGCCGGAGATCTTGAATTCGGTATTGTACAGTCCGACAGACAGTCTCAGGCTTACAATGGTGAAGCTGAGTGGGCAGATGCTGGTAAGCAGGACAAACTGAGAGCTGTATTTTCAATCCATCCCGAATCTGTAACTATTCTTGCTGCAGAAGATGCAGGAATCAACTCGATCATGGATTTGAAGGGTAAAACTGTAAATATCGGTAACCCCGGTTCCGGAAACCGTGGAAACGCTATCGATGCATTGGAAAATGCTGGTATCAATTGGGAAACAGACATCAATGCCGAAGGCCTAAAAGCTTCTGAAGCGGCAAAAATGCTCCAGGACAACCGAATTGATGCATACTTCTATACTGTTGGTCACCCCAGTGGTTCTTTTAAAGAAGCGACAGCAGGAAGAAGAAAAGTTAAATTCGTTTCCATTACAGATATTGACGGTCTCCTGGAAAAATTTTCCTATTATGCCAAATCGGAAATTCCCGTTGAATTCTATCCCAATGCCCAGAATACAGAAAATGTTCCCACTTATGGTGTTAAAGCAACTCTTTGTACATCTTCTGATGTTTCCGATGATGTTGTTTATGCCGTAACCAAAGAGGTTTTTGAAAACTTCGAAGAGTTCAAAACACTTCACCCGGCCTACAGCACTCTTACAAAAGAAAGCATGCTCGACGGTTTATCCGCTCCTATACACGATGGTGCTATGAAGTACTTTAAAGAAGTCGGATTAAAATAAGAAATATTAGAGCAAGCTCCTATTTTGTAGGATGTATTTTTATTGGAACTCGTCTCTTGCGGGAGACGAGCTCTGATAAAGC
Organism: Spirochaetaceae bacterium; assembly: GCA_016744925.1. Taxonomy (GTDB): domain Bacteria; phylum Spirochaetota; class Spirochaetia; order DSM-2461; family DSM-2461; genus Spirochaeta_F. The sequence goes on along the minus strand of JADGDJ010000346.1, from coordinate 1,582 downwards.
CGCATCATATATTTAAAAAAACTTAAAATATAATTAATAAGGAATCTTTCATGATAGATGAAACAGATACGAACACAGATGAAATGGATCTGAAAAAAGCGCAACTGATAGCCGAAGAGGCGGAAGGGGGATCGAGAGTCGTTTCGGGATTACCCCGATGGATTGTTCCTGTACTTGCAGTTTCCTGGTCTGTGTTTCAATTACTCACAGCTTCAGTCATCCTCCTCGATGCTACTTTGATCAGAGCAATCCATCTGGCTTTTGCCATATGTCTCGTGTACCTGACACATCCCATGTTCAAAAAGAAAAAAAAGAACCCTATTCTGAACTATCTCTCACATAAAGACCGATACACCTTCTTCGATTATTCCATCGCCTTTGTCGCAGCCGGTCTGGCACTGTATCTGGCCATTGATTATTTAGGATTGAGCGGTCGCCAGGGATCACCCATTCCGCGGGATATTATCATTGGATTTGCCCTTGTAGTCTTTCTGCTCGAAGCGGCCAGAAGAGCCCTCGGTCCGGCATTACCCATCGTTGCCTGTGTTTTTATTTTATATGCGTTTTTCGGTCCCTATATGCCATCTGTACTGGCATTCAAGGGTGTGTCTATCAATAGATTTATCGGTCAGATAACCATGTCTACTGAAGGAATTTACGGTGTTCCTCTCGATGTCTCTGCTACCATTGTATTCCTCTTTGTTTTGTTCGGGGCAATCCTGGATAAAGCCGGTGCGGGAAAGTATTTTGTCGATCTTGCATTCAGTCTTCTCGGACAGTACAAAGGAGGACCTGCTAAAGCGGCCGTCCTCGCCAGTGGATTGACAGGAATGGTTTCAGGATCAAGTATAGCCAATACAGTAACAACCGGTACATTTACTATTCCCCTCATGAAAAGCGTTGGATATCCGGCGCACAAAGCGGGAGCCGTAGAAGTTGCCTGTAGTACAAACGGCCAGTTGATGCCGCCTATTATGGGAGCCGCCGCATTTATCATTGCCGAATACTGTAATATTGAGTATTTCCAGGTAATTAAAGCTGCTTTTGTTCCCGCTGTGATCTCCTACATCGCTCTTATGTACATCACCCATCTCGAAGCGTCAAAATTAGGACTAAAAGGAGTTCCCAAAGCTGATCTTCCGAAATTCTTTCCCACATTTATCAGAGGGATTCACTTTCTTATTCCGCTGATTTTCCTCATAACAGAACTTGTAGTTTTTCGTCACTCCGCTACATTGGCGGCTTTTCGGGCAATCCTTTCCCTTTTTATTTTGATACCTGCCCAGAATATTATTAAGGCTTTGTATCTCAAACAGTCTGTAAAAGGCGCCATCATCGATAGTCTCAAACAGTTGTGGTCCGCTCTCGAATCGGGTGGAAAAAATATGATGGGAATCGGTGTTGCCGTGGCTTCAGCCGGTATCATCGTCGGTATAGTCACACTGGGACTGGGGGGGATTATTACAGAAGTTATTGAAGTTCTCTCCGGTGGTAATTTTATACTTATTCTTATCATTACAGCCATTGCCAGTCTTATTCTGGGAATGGGCTTACCCACAACGGCAAACTATATCGTTATGGC
>JADGDJ010000345.1 GCA_016744925.1 Spirochaetaceae bacterium | reverse complement strand
TTACGAATGGATAACCGTAGCTCGGGCCATCCGGTCTGCCTGTTCTTTTTTCACACCAAGATCGAGCAGCTGTGCAACGTCTATGATAAGTGAGACTGTACCGTCTCCCAGAATGGTTGCTCCAGCTATACCAGGCGAATTGGTATACTTATCCAACAACGGTTTAATAACAACATCTTCTTCACCGATAAGAGAATCGACCATAAGCCCCATCTTCTTATCTCCGCTTCCGACTATGACAATAAATTTATATTCCGAGTCGGATGTAGTGGGAATGCGAAATATATTCCCCAATCTCATAAGAGAAATGACTTCATCTCTAACATTAAAAACTTCGTAACCGTCAATCATATTGATACTGGATTGTTTTACTCTGTGAGATTCTGCAACAGATGTTATCGGAATGGCATATACTTCACGGCCTACACGTACGAGAAGTCCCTGTATAATCGCTAAAGTCAAAGGCAATCGAATTGTAAATGTTGTTCCCAGACCTTTTTCTGACCAGACAGTTACCGAACCATTCAGTTTTTCTATCTGCTTTCTAACAACATCGAGCCCCACTCCCCTGCCGGAGATATCCGTAACCATTTTTGCCGTAGAAAAACCCGGTTCAAAAATGAGATTGTATGCTTCCAGATCGGAAAGATTTTTACTTTGATGTATAACACCTCGCTTAATAGCTTTTTCCCTAACTGTAGCAACATCGATTCCGGCACCGTCATCTGTAACTTCAATGACGATAAGATTCCCCTCATTCCTTGCTGCGAGAAGGATTCTACCCTCTTCAGATTTTCCAGCATTTGCTCTGACATCGGGATTTTCAACTCCGTGATCCAGAGAGTTCCTAACACAGTGCATAAGAGGATCGAGCAGCTCTTCAATAACTGATTTATCAAGTTCTGTATCTTCACCAATAATTTCAAGTTTAATCTGTTTGCCCAGCTTCTTTGACATATCGCGGACAAGTCTGGGAAAACGGGAAAAGATCTGATTGATCTGAACCATTCGGATTCTCAGTATACCCTCATGAAGATCCCCTGTGTTTCTTGCGAGATTGGCAGCAGTGCCCTTAAACTGATTAACAGCCGACTTTATTGAGTCTTCAAAGTCATCAAATAAGGTCGTCAAATCACCAAAGCGCTGGTTTATATCTTTTTTAACTGATTTGATGTTATCCGTATCTTTATATTCTTCTATATATTCAGGAATTGATTCAAAAAGATTCTTAACTTTATCCTTATACTCAGATTCTACAGACTGAAGAACAGACAGACAATCTGTAAACTGATTGCTGATCTGATTAAAAGTGGCTTTATTGATAACCGCTTCACTCACCAGATTCAGAAGATTATCAATTCTCTTACTATCAACTCTCAATATGGAACCGACGACTTTATCACGGTTTTTTGATTTGGGTTTGACATTTTTCGGAAGCTCTCCCTGAGCCCCCTGTGAAGGGACAGGAACTTCAACAGCCACAACCTCAACTTGTCGCACTGGAGCGGCGACAGGGGCAGGAACAGGAGTTACAGGCTTCGTCACAACGGGAGCTGAAGCAGAGGCGGGGTTGAGAACCTCTTCAACAGAGATATTCGTTGTGACTTCCATGATCGTCGACTTTGATATCAATTCACTCTCACCTAAATCCGTAGTCAGGAAATAATCAACAACAGGATGATATTTATCTTCATATAAAGCTTCAAAGTCAGGATTGGTTTTCAAAATGATACCGGCAGATTTCAAAGCCGCATATACCTGGATGCCGCCGACTGAATTCATTGGATTCGCTTCATTGAAAGAAACTGAAACCTTGATGACTTCATTCCCTGTTCCGGCCGCTTCGAATAATTCAAGAGTCTCGTATTCAGATAGTGCTGTCCCATTACTAACCGGGATGGATTCAGGAACAGATTTTTGGGAGGGCCTTTCAGCCTGCACAGCAGGAGTACTGACTTTTTTCTCTAATACTGATTTTAGATGGTTTTTAATATCACTGACATCTTCATCGTAAACATATCCCTCGGATCGGGCTTCCAACATGGCTTTTACCACATCGATCGACGATAATAACCCATCGACGACATCTTCCGATATTGAAACATTTCCGCTGCGGATCTCATCTAACAGATCTTCAACAATATGGGTAAACTCAGCCAGCTCTGTCATCTGTACAGTCGCGGCTCCCCCTTTCAATGTATGTGCTGCTCGAAATATTTCATCGACGGCATCACTATCACCTGGATCATTCTCAATTGAAAGAATGTTCTGTTCCAGTAGTTCGACTTGAAGGTTTGCTTCAATAAAAAAATCTTTTAGTAGTTCTTCGTTATTTGGATCAAGATAATCACTCATATAGAACTAAATTTCATATAAAATATCCATATTGTCAAGTTTCAAAATTATAAATGTTGATTATATGGAACTATATTTCTAATGACATTATAATTTTATATATAAATCAATTAACCGGAGAAAAAATGATTCAAAAAAAGTATATCATTTTCTATATTTTTATAATATACAACACATACACAATTTCCTCCCTCGACCTGACAACATCTTTTAATATTGGTAATTTGGGCTTTTCCAGCGACATGAGTGAATCGGCACAAGGGGTGATCTGGGGAACCTCAATCATCGCGGAAGAAAAATTGAGTGAAATATATTTTTTCTCCGGAGGTGCAATTGTTGATGATGTCAGTGGAAATAGATTAGAGAGTGTGTTGACTTACAATGGTAAATATATTGAGCTTGGTATGGGTCCAGCTCTTGCCTCTATCAACAACAGTCAGTTACAGCTAAAACCGGCAATAAAGGGTATTTTAACTATTAAAAAGGTCGGGAAATTTAATTTAACCACTGAAATCTACAGTACTTTAGGAAATCTTTCTGATAGTGATACAGATTATTCTCAACTAGAGACATCTTTAGAATTGGCTATAAATGTTCCGGGAGCTATATGCACATTTATGTTTTCAAATCGTCAATTTACACAATTTTTAACTGATTCATCATTTCCTGTATCCAAAATAAGCGACAGATATTCAACTTATGCACTCGAAACGGTTATTCATAAAAAAAATATCCCCTTTCATTTAATTCTGACTATGGGATATAAAAGTTACAAGAGAATATTCCCAACAAGTGATTCTGAAGGGAGAGAGCTGGCGGGTATCGGATCAGTATTCATCGGAGCGGGAACCAGAGTCTCCATAGGTAAAAAGATGTTCCTGAATGCGTCTATTGACAGCGGCTTATACAATTTTTCACTGAGTGATGAAGTAACAATCTCTGACCTGCCAGCCTATCTTTTCGATTTATCCCTATCGTTCACATATAGATTTTAAAATCATGATCCTCACGGAAGGATAATAAACTCAGAATAGTTCTCATCCGGACAATCCCGCTTTCCACAAATACCAAATGAACTTTACTATGGATACTGTACTGAACAGGTAATAAATACCAATAGAAATAAAAAAAAGACTTCC
>JADGDJ010000344.1 GCA_016744925.1 Spirochaetaceae bacterium | reverse complement strand
GTATAAAGCATCCCGGATCGAATTTCTTATAGATACAATTCGGGATGTTTAGTTTATGAAAGGACTTCCAGAACTTCTTTGTAGGCTCGGGTCTCTTTATAAATTTCATCGTGAAGGGGATGTAATTTATTTTTTCTGATCTTGTAAAACTGATATCCTGCCAAAGCAAGATTAGAAAGCAAAGCTATCAGACTCACTGTAAAAAATGCTTTAGGATTATGCGTTGTAGGTACCGGAGCAATACGATCGGCAAAAGTGGGGACAGTCATAATAAACATTATCCATAAAGCGAGAGTCGATGCCCGATGCTGTAACCAGGCACCTTTTCTGATAAAAAATGCAGGGATAGTACAAGCGAGTAAAAGCGTCAGTCCACTGTAAAATGAATGATCGGAAATACAGTTGTACGTATAGGCAAAATTCCAAAGGTCGTAAGAGATAATCCAAGGCCAGATCATATCGGGCCAGAGCATATCTTTTGATTTTTCTTTGGAAATAACAATACCGACCCAACCGCATATAACAACAATATTGAGGAGTCCCGCAATGCCGTTCATAATATTCCAGGGACCGGACATCACCCATAAATGATCTATATATGCGCCATCCCACGCTCCATAAGAGTAGACTTGAAAGTCACGAATACAGGCTTCAAAGATATTTAGAGCCAGGATTATTGGCGGAAAAGCAAGAGCCCATTTTTTTGAAGACACTCCTGGTATAAAACGGATTGCCATAAATCCCAGGCAACCTGCCAGTGCAGAGTACGTTTTTACCCAGTTAAACCAATTCCCCGTACCATATTCATTTCCTGGAGCCGCTGTTGTCGGCCAGACAAAAAATGTCAAAATAATCGGAATCAGTAAAAACAGGAACAATCCACCCCAGCGGGTTGTTCTACCCAATTCATTAAAAGCCATAAGTGCAAAAAGCACAAATAGCATAATAGCCCACCCGGAAATACCGGGAACTTCATATAAACCCAAAAATTTTCTCCTCTATTCTAATACTCTAACAAGCAATAATTTCCTTGATCATAAACTCTTTTCCACTTAACAGCTCCCAGTACTTGCTGTTGCATTCAGGACAATGGCTTTTACACACAAGGATATTAAAAATCTTTTGACAATCCCGGCACCTTCCATTAGCCGGTAGAATTTCAATTTTTAATTTAGTATCTTCAAAGGGCGTACCATCTACTGCAACAGGATAACAGTCCTCAATATATTTGGGGATCATAGATGAGAGCTCACCGATCTGAAGAACAATCGTATCTATTTTTGTCACCCCGTTATTTTTCGCGAACTCTTCAACATTTTTAACAACTTCAACCACAACACCTAATTCATGCAAAAGATTTCACCTCACATTTTTTAATTGAAAGACCGGGAAACCTTGGTTTCCCGGTTATTTTATTTTCCGGAGAAAACAGACTGGAACATCTTTACTGGTTTATTAACAGCTATTCGAACTTTGCGTTTCAGAACATGTTTAATAACTGTAGGTTTCAACTCTTCGAGAGTAACGCTTTCAGCATCATATTTTCTCACAAGAGAAATGGCATCAAACTTACATTTAGTGACACAGACTCCACATCCGACACACATATATTCATCGACAACAGTCGCACCGCACCCTAAACACCGTTCAGTTTCGTTCTGAACCTGTTCTTCAGTAAATGTACCGCGAAGGTCATTGAAAGTAACTTTGGAATCTTTACCGTCAACATGGTCAGTTCTCTCTCTCGGAATAGAATCATAACCTTCCAGATTCAGAGATTCTTTATCAAAGGATTTGTAATCTCTTTTTATTCGACCCAAAACAAGGCTCTGTCCATTCTGTACAAATCGATGGATGGAAATAGCACCCTCTTTGCCAAGAGCAATGGCATCGATGGCAAATCTAGGTCCAGTGAAAACATCTCCACCCGTGAATACATCGGACTCACCAGTCTGAAAGGTTTCAGAATCCGCTATAATTGTCTTGTTGGGATTCAATTCAATCTTGCTGCCTTCGAGGAGGTTACCCCAATTCATGGCCTGTCCAACTGAAATAAGCACATGGTTTGCTTCTACTATTTTTGTATTGTCTTCATCATAAGAAGGACTGAATCTACCATTCTCATCAAAAACTGAGACGCATTTTCTAAACTCAACACCGATCACACGACCATTTTCTACAATAACTCGTTTAGGACCCCAGGAATTGTTGATATTGATATCTTCACCAAGAGCTTCTTCAATCTCTTCTTCAAGAGCAGGCATCTGCTCACGACTTTCAAGACAGAACATATCAACCTGAGAAGAACCAATTTTTCCAGCTGTTCTGGCAACATCGATAGCGACATTACCACCACCGATAACAATTACTTTTCCAGAGAGTTCACCCTCTTCTCCCAGGTTAATATTTCTAAGGAAATCAACTCCTGTTATTACCCCGTCAGCCTCTTCTCCCTCAATACCGAGACTTCTGCCAGCCTGAGCACCAATGGCCATATAAAAAGCTTCATAACCTTTAGATCTTAATTCCTTCAGGCTGAGATCTTTACCGATCTCAACTCCCGTGGAGAACTCAACACCCAACTCTCTTAAAATATCAATTTCAGCGTTAATGACATCCTTTTCGAGTCTGAAAGAGGGAATTCCCAAAGTAAGCATTCCACCCAGGACTTTCTGTTTTTCAAAAACAGTTACTTTATATCCATCAACAGCCAGATAATATGCACAGGAAAGACCTGCAGGACCGGCACCTATAACGGCAATTTTTTTATCATAGTCGTGCCGTTTTACTGGAACAAAACGATTTCCCGCATTTAAATCCTGCTGAGCGATGAATTTTTTAATATCATCGATCGCGATAGGATCATCAACATCACCTCGGGTACAGGCGGATTCACAGTTTCTGGGACAGATCCGTCCACAAACGGCAGGAAAAGGATTTTCCATTTTTATAAGTTCAAGAGCTTCACGGTATTTCCCCTGTGATGCCAGTTTGATATAACCCTGAATGCCAATATGGGCAGGGCATTCGGCTTTGCAGGGACTGGTTCCCTCTTCTTCAACTACTTTTCGATTAATACGATAATCGGGATTCCATTTATCTTCTGTCCATTCCGTATTGTAGGGAAGGTCTCGTTTTTTCTCTTTAATTTCCGGAACTGATGAACAGAGCTTCTGTCCCAGTTTCAATGAATTGGTTGGACAGACTTCTACACATTCTCCACAGGCTACACATTTTTCAGAATCAACTTCAGAAACGTAATTAGATCGTACAAAATCATGGTTCGTCCACATAGTGGCATTTCTCAAAGCATAACAGGAACAACCGCAGCAATTGCAGATAGCATGGGTTTTTCCCGGCCCCTCAACATTGGGAACACTGTGCATAAGTCCGTTCTCTTCAGCCTTTCTTATGACCTCATAAGCCTCTTCCCGACTTATCTCTTTACCACGACCGGTGCGGATATAATACTCGGCAGCCCAGCCAAGCTGAATGC
>JADGDJ010000343.1 GCA_016744925.1 Spirochaetaceae bacterium | reverse complement strand
AAACAGAGAAGAGAGAGGACTCTGATAAATGGCACTTAGGCAGCATGGAATATCCAGCGGATTTTTTCTGATTCAGAATCAGATCGGAAATTCCCTGTTGTCCGGAGTGCAATATGAATGTTGATATCCTCGTCGCAGAAATTGGTAGTACGACTACTGTTGTTAATGCTTTTACCGGAATGGGAACTGCAGAACCACGTCTTGCGGGACAGGGATTTGCTCCTACGACGGTTGCAGAAGGTGATGTCACCACTGGTTTAAATGGTGCTTTGAATGATTTAAAAAAACATCTCAAAACCACAGATCTGTCATGGGGCAGATTTCTCGCTTCAAGCAGTGCCGCCGGGGGATTGCGAATGACGGTTCACGGGCTTGTATATGATATGACCGTCCGTGCCGCAAAGGAGGCTGCACTCGGTGCAGGTGCCAATATTCATCAGGTTACGGCCGGGCGAATGCGTCGGACTGATTTGAAAAAACTTGTTGAAATAAGACCCAATATAATAATGATTGCCGGTGGAGTCGATTATGGCGAACGGGATACGGCTTTGGACAATGCCTGTTTAATAGCAGAACTGAACCTGAATATTCCTGTCATTTATGCAGGAAATATACAAAATCATGATGAAATCCGTGAAATATTCGCAGAGAACGGATCAAAACTATATATTGTAGACAATGTATATCCCTCAATAGACAGGATGGAAGTCCTGCCAGCTCGAAAAGTGATACAGCAAGTATTTGAAGAGCATATTGTCCATGCTCCGGGGATGGAGAAGATCCGTTCTCTTGTCGATGGTCATGTGATCCCCACACCCGGTGCCGTAATGGATGCTACAGGATTTCTCAAAAAAGAATTGGGAGATCTTATAACTTTTGATGTGGGCGGAGCAACAACAGATGTTCATTCCGTCACTGATGGTAGCGAAGAGATTAATCGAATCCAAATTTATCCAGAGCCCGATTCCAAGAGAACAGTTGAAGGAGATTTGGGCGTTTTTGTAAACAGAATGAATGTCTTTGAGCTGTCCGATAAAAAAAGGCTTACGTTGAAAACGGGAATCGATGAAGACAAGCTTGAAGCTGCAGTTACGGCCTTAAAGGCTGTTCCTCATACAGATCAGGAGACTTCCATTGTCAGAGAGCTCGCTTATACGGCTTTAAAGATTGCCTTACACAGACATGCTGGAAAATATCGCGATTCCTTTGCTTCGGGAGGAAAGAAAACTGTTGCTATGGGACGGGATTTGACAGCCCTCAAATATATAGTTGGAACCGGAGGTGCTCTTACAAGACTCGGTGTCGGAGTAGCGCTGATTGAAGAGGTTTTTTCAAATGGGAATAAATACGATTTACTACCTCCGGCACTGCCGAAAGTACTCATCGACAAAACTTATATAATGGCATCTCTTGGAGTTCTCTCAAGTGAACTTCCTGATGATGCCGCCTTATTATTTAAATATTATCTGGAGGATAGGAACTGATGGCCGGTCCTGAAATATTAGTAGATATACAAAAAGTGCGAGAAAATACGCGAACATTGGTCGAGTTTTGCCGAAGCCGGGGAGTAGCGGTGACAGGAGTCACCAAAGTAACTTGCGGGATGCCTCTCGTCGGAAAGGCTATGCTCGATGGCGGTGTCGTCAGCATCGGAGAATCGCGTATTGAAAATATTCAACGCTTACGTTCGAGCGGTATCAATGCACCGGTCATGATGTTGAGAATTCCCCCTCTTTCCCGTGTCGATGAGATCGTTACAACCGTTGACATCAGTCTCAATTCGGAGCTTTCGGTTATCCAATCACTATCCGAAGCATCGCTTAAAAAGGGAAAGATTCACAAAATCATACTCATGGTGGATCTTGGAGATCTCCGGGAGGGAATCTGGCCTTCAGATCTGATGAATGTGTCTCGTGAAGTGATCGATCTCAAAGGTGTAAAAATCACCGGTATCGGAACAAACCTGACCTGCTTTGGAGGTGTTCTCCCTTCACGGAAAAATATGAAAGAACTGGTTTCGTATGCGGAGAAGATAGAAAATGCATTCGGCCTGCATCTCGATATTATTTCCGGTGGCAATTCATCTTCTCTCCCTTTGTTGATGGAGGGAGGTATGCCCGGAAGAGTTAATCACCTGAGACTGGGAGAATCTATTATTCTCGGACGGGAAACCGTTAAGGGGACACTCTGGCCCGGTTGTCATAACGATGCGTTTCAACTCACTGCAGAAGTGATTGAACTGAAGAAAAAACCATCAGTACCAATCGGAGAAACGGGCATGGACGCCTTTGGGGAAACACCAATATTTTCCGATAAAGGTGAAATTCTCAGAGCCATTTTGAGTGTTGGTCGGGAAGATGTCATTATTGACAATCTCGAGCCAGTCGACAAAGGCATTTCTGTACTGGGAGCGTCCAGTGATCATCTTTTACTGGATGTTACCGAATGCCAACAGAAATTAAATTTAGGAGATAAGGTGAATTTTGACCTGAATTACGGAGCATTACTGGCTTCTATGACTTCAAAATATGTAAAAAAAACACCTCTGATGGGAGATTCCGAACTTATGACACCTATAAAAACACTTTTGTTAGGGAATTCTCCAATTTTCCGAGAGCAAATTCTGCTCGATCACTTAAAGGAGATGGGCTTTGGGTATGAAGTTTCTGATTGGGAGATCTCTGAAGAACTAATCAGCTCTTCCTTGGACGTGGGGAATGTTCCCATCGTCGGAGGAGAAATCAATAAAGCTGCAGTGGCATTAAAAGGTATGGCAAGATCTCTTAAACAGGCCGGTCTAATTATTTTTGCCCCTCATGCCTCTTTAATTGTTCAAGGGAATGAACAAAGATCCTTTTTAGCCGAAATACTCGGGTTTCGAGATGATAATACCAATCTCTCATCAGTAATTTCTCCGGAAAGTGTTGTTATTATTGGTCTTCGTCATGCAGAGCGGTCTGAAGTGGAATTGATAAAAAAACACAACATTAAGGTCTATACTATGGAGGATATCGATCTCCTCGGAATGAGAGAAGTGATGATCAATTCACTCAGGCAGGTTACAACGGGAACAGAAGGATTTTACACCAGGCTCAGTACGGGGGTCATTAAAGCCGAAGGGGAGGGACTCACTTTTAGAGAAGCTCACCTGGCCATGGAAATGATTGCCGATTCCGCTAAAATGAAAATCTTCGATATATCGGGAACACCCGATAAAAGCTGGATTGACGACAAGGGGTTGTGTAATCTTGTCGAGTCGGCTTTTGGCAAACGAATTCTAAATTTTTAATCTAAAAAAAGCCCGGTCATTCATAAACACCGGGCAGAATTAAAGACCTTTAAACTATATAGTCGCGACCATAACAGCCTTAATTGTGTGCATTCTATTCTCAGCTTCATCAAAAACAACAGAGTGCTTGGATCTGAAAACTTCATCAGTAACTTCCATGGCTTCAAGGCCGAATTTTTCATGAACCTCTTTACCCACAGCTGTCTCCAGG
>JADGDJ010000088.1 GCA_016744925.1 Spirochaetaceae bacterium | reverse complement strand
ACTTGTTGCATGCTGTTTTCCTTATCGCGATATTTTTACCCAGAATCCCACCCAGTTTTAGAATCATTTTGTCAGAGGCAGAGTCTTAGTTTAATATGTATGTAATATAATTTAAGTACAGTTTAATAATAAAGCAAAGAGAAAAAAATAATTTGTACCTACTCGGGATGACTTATACAGGTTTTTCCATCTCTCGATTGAAGAAGGATATGCGGATCAGTACGTGATTAAATCAGCCCATAAACTTCACGTTTATGGGACAGATCTTTGAGAAAGAGTACTAATTTTTTAAAATGCGCATTGAATTCAATACAGCCAGTAAAGCCACACCGACATCGGCAAAAATAGCTTCATACATATTGGCATACCCCAGTGCTCCCAGTGTCAGGAAGAATCCCTTGATAATAAGGGCAAAAAATATATTCTGAAGGACAATTCTTTTTGTCTTTCGGGCTATCTGCCGGGCATCCAGCAGTTTAGAGGGATCGTCGGTCATCAATACTATATCGGACGCTTCAATAGCCGCATCGGAACCGAGGCCGCCCATGGCAATGCCTATATTAGCTCTCATCAGTACCGGTGCATCGTTTATTCCGTCACCGACAAAGATAACTTTTTTACCGGACTCAATGACCCTTTCGAGATGATCCATTTTATCTTCAGGAAGCAATTCGCTGTACACATCATCTATCTTCAACTTTCCAGCAACATTCTGAGCGATATTGCTCTGGTCACCTGTGAGCATGATTATCTGCTCTATTCCGTCGGATTTTAGTCTTTCGCTCAGCCCCAGGCATGAGGTCTTTATCTCGTCTGTAATATGAATTGATCCCCGGTACGCATGGTCATAGGCCACATGGACTATTGTCCCCGCATATTCTTCTTCGGGAAAATCAATTTTAAAATTTCTCATCAATCTGCCATTTCCAACGAACAGTTTTTTCTGCCTGAACACTCCGGTCATACCCATACCCGGTATTTCTGATATTTCGCGGAGTTCGCTGTAATCAATATCAAAATCGTAAGCTTTTGATATTGATTGTGCTATGGGATGAGTCGATTGTTGTTCCAGTAGGGCTGCCAGCATATGAGTCTCTCTGTCTGTGACTTTTTCGATGATAAAATTGCCTTCTGTTAATGTTCCGGTTTTATCAAAAATAACCACATCTATATTATTGAGGGCTTCCAGGTAATTTCCCCCTTTTATAAGTATTCCCCGACGACTGGCAGAGCCCAGTCCTCCGAAAAAACCGAGAGGAACACTGAGCACCAGGGCACAGGGGCAGCTGATGACCAGAAAGATAAGTGATCTGGAGATCCACTCTCTGAGATCTGCCTGAAATAGAAGGGGAGGAAGGAAGGCCAGAAGCAAAGCACCTATGACAATCACCGGAGTATATATTCTTGCGAATTTGGTTATGAATTGTTCTGTGGGCGCTTTTTTTCCCGAGGCATTTTCGACCATATTCAGAATGCGGGAGACGGCTGAGTTTTCAAAGCTTTTTGTCACCTCTATTGTTATGGGAGATGAAATATTGATGCAGCCACTGAGAACGTCATCGCTGTTATTTACCTCTCGGGGAAAACTTTCCCCTGTTAGTGCCGCCTGGTTGAGACTCGTTTCTCCTTGAACAATTCTGCCATCTACGGGGATCTTTTCCCCGGCTCGAACCAGAATCAGATCTCCCGGCCTAAGAATTTCCGGCTCCACCTTTCGGCTGGATTCACCTTCCAGAAGATTGGCAAACTCCGCTTTTATATTCAACAGAGACTGGATGCTTCTTCTGCTGTAATCGACAGCGTATTCCTGAAAGGCTTCTCCGATTCTGTAAAAAAGCATGACAGCCACAGCTTCTGTATACTCTCCCAGAGCAAAAGCTCCCAATGTTGCGAGAGTCATTAGGAAATATTCATCAAAAAGCCGGCCTCTGAATAGGTTTTTCACGGCTCTGAATGCAATTCCACCACCTATAAATAGATAGGCTGTTACATAGAGAGTGAGTTGAATATTCTGTGGCATATTCATAAAAACAGCTGCACTTAGAATGAGTGATCCCAATATTGTTTTTATATGTTTGAAGCTCAAATCCTTCAGAGAGAGGGACTCTTTTTCATCCTCACTTTTTACGGTTATTCCCTGTTCAATTTTATCTATTTCGGTCTGTATTAAGTTCTCTAGTGTTTGAGAATCCATTGAACTTTCAATATGCAGTTTTTTTGTGGCGAAACTGAGATTCACTTGAGAAAATCGGGTATTGTCTTTCAGAACCTGTTCTATTTTTACGGCGCAGTTTGCACAATGCAATCCGTCCAGCTGCAATTCAGTCATTATATTTCCTTTTTATCTCTCGTGCTTCAGATGATCGAGAGCAACATCAATAAGTGCGATAATATGGTCATCATCGAGAGAGTAGTACATCATTTTTCCATCTCTACGGGTTTTTACTATGCGGCTATTTTTCAATAAGCGAAGCTGATGTGATACTCCCGAAAGAGAGATTTCCATAAGAGCAGCAATATCTCCTACGCAAAGTTCTTTTATCCTCAAAGCAGCGACAATTCTCATTCGTGTGGGATCTCCCAGAATCTTAAAAATTTCCGAAATATCGACAATGTCATCTTCATCAATCAACTTTTCAATGACGATATCTACATTTTCCTGATTCACACAGCACTCGGTTTTCAAAAGGAACTCCTCATTTTTAATAGCTTGAACATATGAGCAAATGCTCAAGTGTACATATAATAATGTACTGCAATTATATCAAAAGTCAATCAATAATGGCTGCTTTTCGTAATAAAAGCAGATACTATTGCAATCACAATCACCGAAAGATCAAACAGCATGGAAGGGGTTCAATTGGAAGCTTGTGTAAACCAGAGAAAATGTCCTCTTTGTGGAAAAGATCAGACAGTGGATTATTATGAAGATCGAAGGAGATCTTATCTTCATTGTCCCAATTGCGACCTGGTGTTTGTTCCTCCTGAGTTTCAGCTCAGTCCTGAATTGGAGAAATCCGAATACGATCTGCACGACAATAATCCCAATGATCACGGGTATCGGAAATTTTTGTCCCGTTTGGCGAATCCCTTACTCGAAAAACTCAAACCGGGTCAAAAGGGTCTCGATTTTGGATGTGGACCTGGACCGACTCTCTCGGTGATGATGGAAGAACAGGGTCATCCGGTGGATTTATACGATCACTATTATTACAGAGACCTATCAGTTTTCTCAAGGCAATACGACTTTATCACATCTTCCGAAGTGGTCGAACACCTTGGTGATCCGCAGCAGGTATTCCATCAGCTCTTTCAATTACTCAAACCGGGAGGTTCTCTGGGTATAATGACAAAAATGGTCACCGATCCCGAGTCTTTTAAAAAATGGCATTATATACAGGATCTAACTCATATCTGTTTTTACAGCTCTAAAACATTTGAGTATTTATCAAAACTATATAAAGTCGATCTTGAATTTATCGGGAATGACGTGATTATTTTGTATAACTGATCATCTCCACCAGGATCTCCTTGTCAGCACCGGGGCCTTCGCTGCCTTCCATTCTCAACATATGATGAGAATCCTCTTTGCTAAACCACATATATGTTTTGGGGATCATTCCGGAAAAAAGTTTCATGGCTCCCGAAAGTTGTGCCTTCAGTTCCAATTTGTACGATTCGTAATTATTGCCATCGAGAGTAATGGTCACTTCCTCCTTAAAGAGAATCCAGAAAACCATCTCTCCCATCTCATCTCCTCCCTGTCCCAGAAACAGAAGCTGCATATCCTGTGGATCTTCAAAAGGGTATGCTCTGAGGACATGAGCAATATCGGGCATTTCCAGGATTGGAATTTCGTTTTCACCGATAATGGGTTCTGTTTTGAGCTCAGTCGATGTTTCAAGCTCTGCTTTTGCACCGTAGGTATAGGTATGAACACTCATAGGAATAAGATTATCCACAGTGAAAAGTGTTTCACTTGCCTGATCGATAGAATGGGCTTTCACTTCATAATATTCCATTCCGTCTTTAATAATTCTATATATCGATTGACTGGAATATTCGATGTTTTCACCATCTTTCCCTCTACTTGATTTGTAGCGAATAGCTTCACCGTCGGGGATTTGAAAAGATTGTGATATGACAGGTGATATTATTAAAGAAATTATTATTAAAATAAGAATTTTCATTTTTCTATCCTTGCAATCATCATAGGTCGGAGCACTCAGCTCTCCAATTCATTTTTATTGAACCATGGCTGTTGACCGTAAATCTCTTCTGCGCAATCGGGGCATAATCCATGACTGAAAGTAGCATCGGAGTTTTCAGTAATATATGCTTCCAGCCGTTTCCAACTCCCGTCATTTTTAATATTTTTGCATTTTGCACAGATGGGTAACAGTCCTTTTAGTGTTTTTACTTCTGCATGAGCTTTTTTCAACTCCAGAATCGTTTTATTCAATTTTTCCTCTTCTTTCTTGTTCAACTTATCTGTGTACCACACAATAAAAAATATAACCGATGATAATCCAAAAAGAGACGTCGTACTAAAATACTGTGTTTGCATAGGAGAAAGTGGCAGGATGAATATACGGAGATCATGCAGCTCTAAATAAATAAAAGAAAAAAGTGCTGTTACAAGAAAAATATTGTTAATATAACGATTTTTAAATCCAAAAAGAAACATTAGAAACATGGGAACGGCAAGAAGATAATAGTGTAAATTGGCTTCTTTAGAAAAAAGAAGAAAACTCAATACAAATATGTTGAGGTAAAATGTTATAATCAGATGCAGTTTTGCAGAAGTTATTTTTCCTTTATAGAGATATACGGGGACAAACAGATATGACAATGCTGCAAGAGCATTGATGTATACAGCTATTATAAAACTAAAATAGTAATAAAAAATCATGTAGACTAAAGTTATTGAGATCAAAGTTATAGTCAATAAAAGCAGTAAGGTGAGTTGCCGTTTTTCTATATAGTTTTTGTCGTCCATCAATAGATTCAATGTTTCATTGAACTTCATTATTCACCTCCAGGAAAATGAGCGAAGCATTATAATTTCACAAGTGGTGTAATATTTTTCTTCTCTAATCAGATTATAGAATAAAAAATCTATTTTTTATAACCTTTTTACATATCATCCCGGGTTACAATTGATCCCACCCGGAGACAACACTGGACTGGTTGTAGCTGGTGACAGTGCTCTCGAAGAAGTTTGCCTTAACATCTCCGTTCCCCTCTGTGTCAGCTATTCTCTCCAGGTGCACATAGGGATTTGTATCGAATCCCGGGTAGAGCGGAGCAAAATCGAGATGCTTTAAACGCATATTGGCTATGTATTTTGTATACTGCTCAGTGCTTTCTGTTGTTATACCCAGCACATCGTTGCCAATAATATGATTTGTCCATTGTATCTCCTGCTCAACAGCTTTTTGAAACATGGGATAGATCAGATCTTCCGAAATAAAACCTTTCTTCTCTTCATTGAGAGCCAGTATGATCCTTTTAAACATCACCACATGGGTCAGCTCGTCGCGGTTGATGTAGCGGATGATATCAGCTGAGCCGGGCATGAGATTTCTACTCGACAAGAGGTAGAAAAAATTGAACCCATTGTAAAAATAGACCGATTCGAGTAGGTAATTGGCTATGAGGGATCGTGCGAAGTTCTCGCTGTTCTGGACATCGTGGAAATCCTGATAGATTTTTGCAATAAAACCAATCCTGTCGAAGAGTATTTTGTCATCCCGCCAGAATTCATAAATATCATTCCGTTTATCTGTGGGAATAAGGGTTTCAATCAGGTAGGCGTAACTCTGGCTGTGGATCGCTTCCTGGTAAGTCTGTATGGCCAGTATGAGATTGATTTCCGGAGCTGTGATGTATTCTGATATTTTAGGAATATTGTTGGTCTGCAGGGAATCGAGAAATACGAGAAAAGAGAGTATGCCGTCATAGGCTCTTTTTTCCGGTTCAGTCAGTTTGTTGTAATCCTGTACATCGGAAGTGAGATCAACCTTTTCGGGAATCCAAAAGTTCTCCATCATCGATTTATACATTTTATTGGCCCAGGTGTATTTTGTATTATTCAGATTGAATAGGTTTGTGCTGTTTCCACCGACCATCTGTCTGACTGTAATGTCATCGGAACCCCGGGGATTGAATAGTTTTTTCTGAAAGATGCTGTCCATAATGACTCCTTTAGTTGGCGCAGGAAATGCAAGTTTCCTGTTCGTTCATAATATTGCTGTTCTTCTGGATGGTTCTGGTGTAATAAATTGTTTTACACCCTTTTTCCCAGGCGGTGAAGATTGTCTCATAAATGTCCTGAGCCGTAATGTCATTGTTCAGGTTGTAGAGCAATTCCATGCTGATCCCCTGATCAATCCATTTTTGTATGCGCGAGATGACCGAGACAATGCGCGTCTGCTCCATGTGTTTGTTCTCTTTGTAGAACCAGAAGGCATCTTTTATAAAAGGGGGACAGATGGGTACCGAACCGTTGGCATTTTTATCCACATGGAATTTGCTGTATACGGGAAGTACACTGGCTGTACACCCCTGAAGCAGTGCGCTCGATGTGTTGGGGGCTATAGCCAGAAGTTGTCCATTGCGGATTCCCGATTTATATATCTGAACCATGAGATTTTCCCAGCGGTCGGATATTTTGGAATTTTCCTGGAACCATTTTATATTCTTCCCGAAAAATATCCCTTTGGACCAGCTGCTTCCCTCGTAGGCTTCGTAAGTCCCTCTCTCTACGGCGAGACGGGCACTCTCTTCGAGGGAGTAGAGAGCCACTTTTTCGAATAGCTCATCGACAATGTCATCTGATTTGTCGTATCTCACTTTTCTTTCTGCCAGATAGTCGGCTAGTCCCATAGCACCGAGTCCAACGGTTCTGTAACGCCTGTTGTGGAGAATGCTTTCCGGGGCAGGGGAATCGGTCAGTTCAATAGCATTGTCCAAAATACGGATTCCCGTATTAACAGCTTCTTCCAAATCCTCATCAGTTTTAATATTTGCCAGATTCAGGCTGAGCAGATTGCATGTGTGAATAAGACCTTCTGAGCTGTCTGATTTGACAATCTTTCCATCGATATTCGGTTTACTCACGACAGAGGGTCTGAAGTTGGAAAAAGATTCCTGGCAAAGATTTCCACTGCCGATAAAACCATCGTGAATATTGGGATTTCTTCTGTTGGCGGTGTCCTTGAAAAAGAGATAGGGCATTCCTGTCTCAATCTGGGATTTCATTATCTGTTTGAAAAGTTCTATGGCTGGAAAAGTTTTTCGCTTTTTGATCTTTTTGTTGGCTTCCAGAGCCATGTATAATTCTTCAAATTCTTCACCCCACGACTCGGCAATACTGCAGTCGGAAATCTGCTTGACTTCATGGGGATCGAATAATGTCCATTCTCCTCTCTCAGCGACTCTTCTCATAAAAAGGTCCGGTATGACAAGCTGGGGAAAAACATCATAAGCTTTTTTTCTCTGGTCTCCTGTTTCGGTCTGAAGTTCGAGAAAATCCGGGAGATCAAGATGCCATATATCTATGGCTACTGTGACAGCGCCGGCTCTTTTTCCCAACTGGTTAACGGCCACAGCGGTGTCGTTGATTATTTTTATCCAGGGGATAATTCCTCCCGATGCATTGGGCACACCCTGTATTTCAGAACCTGTTGAACGGATTCGTGAGAGATTCAGGCCCACACCGCCACCGTTTTTGGAAATTTGAGCTACTGTATTGATATTGTAGAATATAGAATCGAGAGAATCGTCAATGGCTGAAACAAAGCAGCTCGAGAGATTCCCATTATCTCTACGCAAGTTTATGAGAATCGGTGTCGCCAGGGAAATTTTTCTTCCGGCCAGGGCATTGTATATTCTTCCGGCTAGGGCTATGCGGTCTCCTTTTTCGTTTCCCGCAAGATAGAGGCTGATTGTCATAAACATTTCCTGAGGGAGTTCCAGTGCTTTTTCGCCATCCTTTATCAGATAGCGGTTTGTTAGTAGACGGGCACCGGCGTAATCGAAGTCAAAATCGTATTGGGGGTTGATATACTCTCCGGCTGTCTCTAGTTCTTCTCTTGTGTATAATTCCAGAATCTTATGAGAATAGAGTCCCTTTTTTACAATTTCAGTAAGAAATAGATAGTATTCTTTATATAATGGAGCCTTTCCCTCTCTGCTTTGGAGGGCTTCTTTATAATAGTCCATAAGCATAAGACGAGCGGCTATAATTCTGAATTCAGGTCTGTCGATGGATGTGAGACGTAAAGTTGTCTCTACCAGCGACTGCTGTATTTCTGACGTGGTTATTCTGTCCCGGTAAATGGAATCGATATGGCTTTCTATTTCCAGGTAGTCCACTCCCGTTCCCTTGCAGGCTCTAAGGAGTGCTTCTCTAATCTCTTTTATGTCGATATCGGTTTCTTTGTTATCCCTTTTTATTACTTTCACAATCACCCTCCCAGATAATTGATAATAATTATTATTACTATTTAGTGTTTATGCAAGGACTTTTGCAAAAATAAACACTACATATAGTGAGTCTCTTAAAATGAAGGCATTGGAGAAAGCTGGAGATTTCTAACATGAATGGTTTCTTATCTATAAGGAGGATCAGTTGGTTTTAATGACTTTAATATTCAATTTTGAGCAGTGTTCGGCGTAGGATTGGGGAATGCTGTCGGTAATCAGGGTGTGGATCTGATTGAGATCGGCCACTGAATAGATTGATATTTTGTCGTATTTTGACGAATCCGCCAGTAAATACCAGTGGTGAGCCATCGTGGGGATCTGTCTGAAAATGTAAGTACTGATAATCGAATCTACGGTCAACCCGGCTTTCAGGTCCAGTCCGGATGTACTTGTAAAAGCCTTATTGACATAGATGTTTTCTAAGAGAGACTGGGGAGATTCCCAGCTGGAAAAAAGGGTTTTTTTGTCGGTGCTCGTCACCTCTCCACCTATCAAATATACCCGGGCGGCATTTTTGATCAGTTCAGGAAGGGCTGTTATGTTATTTGTAACAACTGTGAGATCTTCAAAATCGGCCAACTGTTTCGCGAGAGCACAACAGGATCTGCCTGAGCCTATAAAAATAGAATCCCCATGGGATATTTCTTTGCAAGCCGCTTGTGCCAGAGAGTTCCAGAGGGGGTCTGTATATATGTAATCATTAGGATCATCAGAACTCTGGGTCTCGGCGAGGGATGCCCCACCGTAAAACCTCTGGGCTAAACCCAGGCTTTCAATTTTGGCAAGATATTTTCTAATAGAAACCTTGCTGACTCCGAAACGGTGGCTCAGATCATTGACATATACTTTTTTTTCCTGTTTCAACAGAGTTTTTATTTCATCAATACGATTATCGGGCATATTTATTCTCTTTAAAAGTTCAGATATTCCTCATAGTAAAACAGAATCGAAAAATAATCAAACGAAACCAAAGCGTAACTTTACAGTTCCGTTGGAAAGGTGTATATTGTTCTTATTGAGAAAGCAAACGTATGCTTATTCTTTAGTATTATAAGAATCTTGAATAAACAGTATTAGTCTTATTGGAGGAATCAATGAGTAAAAACGAAATAGATCCAGCAGTTTTCATTTCTGGACTGATGAATAGAGCCCGTAAAGCGCAGGAAATTGCAGAAGGATTTTCACAGGAAAAAGTGGATGAACTCGCAGCAGCCATCACATGGGAAATTGTAGCCAATGATGATCTCGTACAGGAATTGGCCGAATATTCTTTTGAAGAATGCCGTCTCGGTGATGTACCTTCAAAGTTTGCAAAAGTCAGTGCCAAGTGCCGTGGTGTGTATCACGATGTGAAAAATGTTAAAACTGTAGGTATTGTAGAAGAACTCATAGAGAAAGGTCTGTCGAGAATATCCAAACCTGTCGGTGTCGTTGGATCTCTTGTTCCCAGTACACAGTCTGATATGCATCCTTTAGTACAGGCTATTTTTGCTGTTAAAGCACGTGATGCTGTTATCTTTTCACCTCATCCGAGAGGGAAACGCACATGCAAAAAAACTGTTGCTCTTATCCGCGATGTCATGAAGAAATACGATGCGCCGGAGGATCTTTTTATATCAATAGAGAGTCCCTCTGTTCCCATGACTAATGAATTGATGAAACAGTGTGATCTGGTTATAGCTACCGGTGGTCAGCCTATGGTTCATGCTGCTTACAGTTCAGGAACTCCGGCTTATGGAGTCGGCGCAGGGAATTCTATGATTGTCATAGATAAAACTGCTGATCAGGCTGATGCGGCCGTAAAAATCAAAGCCAGTAAAACTTTTGACCTTGCCGCGGGATGCTCATGTGATAACAGTATTATAATCCATGAAGAGATTTATGATCATATGATCGATGAGTTCAAAAAAGTCGGTGCTCATTTGCTCAATTCTTCAGAAAAAATGAAAATACAGAAAGCAATCTGGCCCGAATGGCCTGCCAACCACGTGATCAATAGAGATATTGTCGCCTCTCCCATTGAAAATATAGTAAAAATAGCCGGTATTGCAGTTCCCGAAGGTACTTGCCTTCTTCTTGTAGAGGAAGATAAAACCGGTGATGTAACACCCTTCAGTGGTGAAAAAATGAGTCTTGTTTCCACTATTTACAAAATGAAAAATATCGATGAGGCCATAAGAATTACCAATGAAAACCACGCCTATTCCGGAGCGGGACATTCTTGTGGTATTTATTCAAAAACCCCTGCAAATATTGAGAAATATTCACTCGATACATATACGACCAGAGTTGTTGTCAATCAGGCTCAGGCCGCAACCAATACAGGAAGCTGGACCAGCGGAATGCCTTTTACAAGTTCTCTCGGTTGCGGGACCTGGGGTGGCAATAGTGCTTCAGAGAATATTGAGCTCAAACACTATATGAACAACACATGGGTTATTCGGGAAATACCCAGCCGGAAACCAACTGACAAAGAGTTGTTTGCCGGATTTACACCTCGTAAATAATCGGAAATAGGGGAGGATCTTTTGATGAAAAATATAATTAAGAAAAGCAGCCTGCTGAAGCTGGTCGTTCCGGCTGAACTGGCTGCCGCCTCCATCAAAGATGGAATGACTGTAGCCATGAGCGGTTATGCCATGGCCGGTTATCCCAAAGCTATAACTGAAGAATTAATAAAGCGGAAGCAGAATGGTGAAAGCCTTTCAATCAATCTAATAACCGGGGCCAATGTTCCCTGGCTCGATGAGAAATTGGGTGCTGAAAATATTATAGCGAGACGGGTTCCCATGTGTGCGAGCAGAATCCTGGCAGCTCAAGCCAACAAAGGAACTCTCCATTATGTAGAACAGCAGATGAATAAAATGCCCCGGTTATTGAGAACCGGCAGTTTCGGTAAGATAGATATTGCTATTATCGAAGCCATGGGTTTTGACGAAAATGGTGATCTTATACCGACCAGTTCCATCGGTATGACCCATCATCTAATGGAGGCAGCGGAGCAGATTATTGTTGAGATCAACAGTGCTTATCCTGACGAGTTAGCCGAACTTCACGATGTTTATATTCCGGAAAAAGCTCCATTGACACAACCGATTCCACTTGTTGAAGTGAATCAGAGAATGGGGAAAAGAGCTATTCCTGTCTGTGAAAGTAAGATCAGGTGTATTGTCGAAACTAATATCACTGAGCAGTTGGGGAATCAGGCGGGAAGCACAGAGAATGCTGTAAAAATAGCCGGTCATTTGTTTGATTTTCTGGAAGAGGAATTCAAAGAGGATGGTGGTGTTCTACCCCCGATTCAGACTGGTTTCGGAAGTATTGCCAATGCTGTTGCCGAAAATTTTCAAAAGTCAAATTTTCACGATCTGCAATTTTTCTGCGGTGGAATCACAGAACCTGTTTTGGAATTACTGGTTTCGGGAAAAGCGACTGCACTTTCAGCCGGTGGGCTTGGAATGAGTCCCCGTGTGGAGGAAATTTTAAAGAGTACTCCGGGTATTGAAAAGCATCTTGTTATACGAACCGGTGATATTACAAACAGTTCAGAAGTCGTAGGCAGGCTGGGGTTATTGGCCTTGAATACGGGAATTGAGATTGATATTTACGGAAATGTAAACTCGAGTCATATCGCGGGAAACAGAGTTGTTTATGGAATTGGCGGCGGGGCGGGATTTGCTCAAAATGCCGGTCTCTCTGTCATTTTGATCCCCTCGACAGCTAAAGGTGGAGACATATCCAGTATTGTTCCCATGGTATCCCATCAGGATATTTGTGAACACGATGTGGATATTGTCGTGACTGAAAACGGTCTGGCTGACCTTCGGGGGCTCGATGACGGGGAACGGGCTGATACTATTATCGATCGATGTACATCAGGCGTTTACAAAGAACAACTGATTGCATACCTGCAGAAGGCACGGGAAATAAGTGTAGGACATCATCCTCAGCTTCCCGAGGAGGCTTTTGCCTGGTTCCGTAGACTCAAGGAAGAGAAGACCATGGTGGAGAAAAAATCATGAGAAAAATAGAAATATATGAGGTCGGCCCCCGGGACGGCTTTCAGAATGTCGGTGAATACATCCCTTTGGAGACAAAGATAGAGATAATAGATGGTCTTGTTGATGCGGGGATGAAACATGTGCAGATTACTTCTTTTGTCAGTCCCAAAGCGATTCCTCAGATGAAAGATGCCAGGGCATTGGCTGTCGCCTGCGTAGAAAAGTATCCCGAAGCAGATTTTTTGGCACTAGTACCGAATCTGCGGGGAGCTCAGGGAGCCTGGGAATCAGGTATTAAAAAAGTTTCCTATGTCGTTTCTCTCAGTGAGAGTCACAATCAGGCGAATATTAAAAAAACTCATGACGAATCGCTTTTGGAACTGCAGAAAATTGTAACGGCCTATCCCCAATTGGATATCTGCCTGGATCTGGCGACAACTTTTGGTTGTCCTTTTGAGGGCATGAAGAGCGAAGATGATGTTCTCCCTTTTCTAAAACCCTACGTTGAAAGCGGCATTAAGACTGTCGATCTCTGCGATACCATCGGCATAGCCAATCCCGCACAGGTCAGAAGAATCATCCAGGCTGTGAAGGGTGAATATCCCTCTCTGGAATTGATGATTCATATTCACGATACGCGCAATATGGGAATGGTCAATTCTCTCGCCGCCATCGAGCAGGGTGTCAATAATGTTCAGTCCACATTAGGTGGATTGGGGGGGTGTCCCTATGCTCCCGGTGCATCGGGGAATCTGGCAACGGAGGATCTGGCGTTTATGCTGATGGAAATGGGTTATGAATTGAATATAAATATAAAAAAAATGGTAACGCTCTCTAAATATCAGGCAGAAAAGATTCCCGATGGTCAATTTAGCGGGCACCTGTATAAAATTAAATAAAATTGTATCCATCACTTAGTAAGGGAGGATTGGATTATGGTAGATAAAGATACGGTAAAACTTATAAAAGAAAGATGTGCATTTATGCGACGGGATATCATTGAGATGGGCTTCATCGCCGGAGGGAGAGGCGCTCATTTCGGCCCGGCTCTTTCGTGCACGGAAATTGTGGCCAGTCTGTTTTTCAAAGTTATGAAACATAATCCTAAAAACCCCAAATGGGCAGAGCGCGACCGTTTTATTCAGAGTAAGGGACATGGCTGTCTTGCCTATTATTCCGCTTTGATAGAATCGGGATATATAGATAAGGACCAGAGAAAAACATTTAAGCAGGACGGCAGTCATCTGCCGGGACATCCCAGTCGCGATATGGAACACGGTATTGAAATATCATCGGGTTCTCTGGGGAATGGTTTTGCTATTGCCTGCGGTATGGCCAAAGCAGCCCAAATTAAGAAAGAGGATCATACGTATTTCTGTCTTGTGGGTGACGGGGAGTGTAATGAAGGTCTCATATGGGAAGCCGCTATGAATGCAAGCAAGAATAAGCTGGACAATATGGTCGCTATTATCGACCGTAACGGAGTTCAGCTGGCTGGTAAAACATGTGACATTATGGATTTTGATCTTGTTAGCGCATGGAAAGCCTTCGGTTGGGAAGTGACAGTTCTGAAAGAGGGTAATGACCCCGCAGTAATTGTAGAAACGCTCGAATTAGCTAAACAGAAAAGAAATGGAAAACCTCAGGCAATTATTGCTGAAACAATCAAAGGGAAAGGTATTTCCTTCATGGAAGGTAGTCTTAACTGGCATGCCGGGGTTATGAATGAAGAACAATACAACCAGGCCGTATCGGAACTGGAAAAAGCCTAAGGAGGAGAACCGATGAACAATATTACTTCAGAAAAATTACAAGAATGGTCCAAAGCCGGACATAGAACTATCATGGGGGAAACTCTTTATATGCTGGCCCAGGAGAGAGACAATGTGGTGGTTAGTACCGCCGACCTGACTCCAACAGCCAGACTGACCAAAATTCGGGATGATTTCCCCGAGCGTTTTTTCGATGTGGGTATCGCCGAGCAGAATCTTATCGATTTTACTGCCGGTCTCTCTGTAGAAGGTCTACTCCCTTTTGCCGTAGACATGGCTGCTATTGTTCCTATGCGCTGTGCTGAACAGATGCGGGTATCAATGGCCTACATGAACCTCAACGCCAAGGTTATCAGCATCGAAGCCGGTGTCCGTTTCGGACCACTGGGTAACACCCATTACGCTATGGATGACATCGCAGTAGTTCGAACCATGCCCAACTTCACTATACTCTGTCCCGCAGATCCTCTCTCTGTTCACAAGGCTATAATCGCCGCTGCTGATCACGAAGGACCTGTGTATATCCGTCTCACAGGCGGTCCCGGATTCCCTGTAATTTACAAAGAGGACTTTGATTTTCAAATAGGAAAGGCGATTGAGCTTAAAGAGGGTAAAGATGTTGCTTTTATTTCAACAGGTTGTCAGCTCGCTGAAACAGTAGCAGCAGCTGAAGCTTTAGAAGCCAAAGGCATTTCCTCCCGTGTTATCGATATGCATACTGTTAAACCACTCGATAAAGATATTCTCGACAGCGTTTTTGCTGAGAATAAACTGATCATTACCGTGGAAGAGCACAGTTCTGTAGGTGGTCTGGGATCAGCTGTTGCTGAGTACAAGGCCGGTTTCAGCAATACGCCGAGACAAATAATTGCGTCTCTCGGCGATAAGTTTCAGGAGGTGGGAGATCACAAATATATCACCACCAATGCCGGTCTCAAGGCTCCGGCGCTTGCGGCACTTGCCGAAGCCAATCTTTAATAATTAGAAATGCCAATTTTGTTGCTGCGTATTTGCACAAAAGTGTAAATGCGCAGTTTTTTTATTAAGATTGAATTTGATTACAGGTAGTTTTTCTTACAATCAGTTCCGGTTCGAGTAATATCCTCTGCGGGAAATTCTGAATCCCTTCCTGCTTGTTTTTGATTTCATCAAAAAGCAATTTTGTTATAATTCGACCGATACTGTATTTGGGCTGTTTGACTGTCGTAAGCTGAATCTGAGGTAGGTGGGAGAAGCTGATATTGTCGAAACCGATGACTCCGAACTCCTCGCCGGGTTTAATCCCCTGTTCTTCAAGATATTGTAGAACGCCAAGCGCTATTACGTCGTTACCGGCTAAAACGGAATCGCAATCAGGGTGCTCCTTTAACAGCTTTTTAGCAAGGGCATATCCGCTTTTGATGTTGTAATCTCCGAGATAGAGAAGTGATTTATCATGTTTTAAAGAGTGCTCTTTATAAGCTTTATAAAAACCATTGCGTCGATGCAAACCTGCGCTGGAATTTATCGGTCCGTGGAGTATGCCTGTTTTTCTGTATCCACAACTAATGAGATGCTCGGCGGCAATATGCCCGCCTTTTTCGTTGTCTGTGCTAACAGAACTGAATTTATTATTCTTCATCCATGTTTCATAACCAACAACTGGAACGCTAGCCTGCTCCAAAAGCAATCCACTCTCATCGCTGACAGATTTGGCGATAATACCATCGACCTGTTTTTGTTGTATAGCATGTATGTTGTCAATTTCTTTTTCATTGTTCCAATTCGATATGCACAAAAAGACATCATAGTCGTTTTCATTGGCTGTCTCTATGATCGCTGTCGTAATTTCACCGAAAAGGGGGTTTATTATATCAGGCATTAGTATCCCGATAGTTTTGGTAACATTACTTACCAATCCTCTGGCTATAACATTGGGGCGATATCCCATCTCTTTTGCCGTTTCTACAACCAGTTTTCTAGTCTCTTCGCTCACACCCGGTTTATTGTTGAGTGCTCTGGATACAGAGGAAAAATTAAGATCGAGTTTATGTGCAATATCCTTTATTGTAACCTTCATAATGAGACAACTCTAATATCATTTTGTTGGCATTGTAAAGCGATTCCGCATTATTTATGCTTAATTTGTGTGCATTTAATATACATAGGTCCAATTTAGAGTTAAAATTGGGCAAACGTTTGATTTCTAAGGAGAATCTAATGAATTTTAAATTTGCTATCGCACCTTGTTCCTGGGGGATAGAGGATCCGTCTAATCCTGACAATCCTCCATGGGAGACAGTCTTGG
>JADGDJ010000087.1 GCA_016744925.1 Spirochaetaceae bacterium | reverse complement strand
TAATTAGATTATTAAATATTTATTCAAATATTATTAGTTTACCGTTAAGATAACACCACTTTATGACTTGGATTTTAACAGAACGGGAAGACTGGCGAGACCTAAAATAATGACATAAACAACGCCTCCGTAACCGGCAATCCTATAATCGCCCTGAGAATCTTCTATAATGCTGAATAACCAGGGACCGATGGCACTTCCGGCAACCATAAAGCTCATAGCGAATCCGGATATAGCACCAAGATGATCCCTTCCATACAATTTAGGCCAGGTAACTGAGCTGATGACACCCATCAACCCACTGGCAATCCCGTTTCCAATAATCATTAAAATAAGAACCTGTCCACTGTATGGCAGGGCAATAGAAAGAGAACCCAATAAACAGCCGATCCAAAAGATATAAAAGATATTTTTCATTTTAACAATATCGCTGATCCAGCTACCACCGAGTCTGAATATGACAGAAATAAAAGCTATAGGCAGAAAGATTCCAACCGCTTCGTTTTTAGTTTTGCCAAAAGTTTCAAAAATGGAGACAATGTGAAAAGTAAACGCTGTACTAAAAAGTGCCCAGAAGAATAAAATCAGTAGATAAAACCACAGTTGAGGATCTTTTTTTGCTTCGCTCAGCGTGAGATTCCGCAAAGATCCCAGCGGTTTCTTTTTACTTCCTGTATTGATCCGGATTCCCTGCTCCATCTCCATGTGGCAATCTTCAGGACTGTCTCTGAAAAAGACAATGATAAAGGGCAATACAGCAAAAATGAGAAATAATCCCAGAATAATCCATGATCGATCCCAACGGGTGGTATCGATTATTGCCTGCAGAACTCTAGGAGCATAGGAAAAGCCAAAAGACGTGAAGACTCCCATTATAGCGGCTGCAAATCCCCTGTGAGTTTCAAACCAGCGCATAACCATACCCCGGGATACGAGAGTTAAAACACCCTGTCCAAAAAATCTAATCCCGAGAAAACCGAAGACCATCAAACCAAAGGCTATTTTTGTAGTGGAGACAGAGGTTAAGTCGTGAAGGAATGTGGTTATCGAAACAGAATAGGCTAGAAAAATCAGAAATAATCCCAGAAAAAAAGCAGAACCGGCTCCGGCAACCCTCGCCCCGAATTTATCGTAAAAAATCCCTGCATAAGTCAGGAGAAATGAACTGGCCAGGGTTCCAACCATATAAGCTGTAGAGAGCTGAACTCTCGTGAGATTCAGGTTCTTGATCAAATGGTTCGTATAAACAGAGACACCCATAGTCTGCCCGGGAATGCTGAATAGGACTCCTATGGCACCGACGGCGATAATTATCCAGCCATAATAGAAGGGGCTGTTTTTAACGGAAAAAGGGAAATCTCCCTTAATCAGGTGATGTTTTTCATTTTTATTGTGCTTAGTGATAATGGACTCCTTAAAACAATAGGAATCATAAACACATACAATAGAGAATTACAATAGTGGAGCTCTTAAGTATTTTATGAATAACAGGGTTTTAAATAAAGAAGCTCATTTATAATTACCCTCTGTTCCATTGATCTTGTATAGATTCGGCTAACTGACAAAGTACATTTCCATAAAACCTTTCCCCTTAACCTGAATTGCTTCTCTCTTCTCGAAGGAGAAATGATCTTTCACAAGGGACCAGGTTGCCTCTGAAACATTTATTTTGCCGGGTTCCGAATTGACTTCCATACGCGATGCCGTATTTACCGAATCACCGAAAATATCGTAAATGTATTTTTTGGTACCTACGATAGCGCCCACGGCACTTCCGCTGTGAATGCCTATACGCACATTCCATGGGACATCACTTTCCCGGTTGTGCTCTTCCAGATAAATTATTATTTCATTTGCCGCCTTAACCATATTTAAAGCGTGATCGGGATCTTTTTCGGGAATCCCGCAGACAGCCATATAGGCATCGCCAATAGTTTTAATTCTCTCACAGTGATTACGCTCCATGATTTCATCGAAGGCAGTAAACATCTCATTGAGTAAAGTTATGAGGAGATCCGGTTCCATTTCTGATGACATTGGAGTGAAATCGACAAAGTCTGAGAATAAAATCGTGGCATTTTCAAAATGCTGGGGTTTGCACTCTCCTTTCTCTTTCAAGTCATCCACCACAGAGGCGGGTAGTATGTTCAGCAGGAGTTTCTCTGATTTTAGCCGTTCCAATTCGACGTTCTTCAAAGCTTTCCTCAAATTCAAATGAGTGCTGACTCTTGCGATGACTTCCTCCTTTTGAAAAGGTTTGGAAATATAATCCACAGCCCCCGAATTAAACCCTTTGACCTTATCTTCTATCTGATTCAGTGCAGAGATAAAAATGACGGGAATAGCAGCTGTTTGGGGATCAGATTTCAGTTTTCCAATGGTTTCGTAACCATCCATACCGGGCATTTTAATATCCAGTAGAATCAGATCGGGCTGAGCTTTTAGAGCAATGGCAATCGCCCGCTCTCCACTCTTTGCCTGAAGCGGATAAAACCCCTCTTCGGTGAGAGTCTCTGTGAGAACACGCAGATTTTCCTCAATATCATCAACGATTAAAACTCGCGATTGATTTTCAATCATTTTTATTACTCCTTATTTTTCCAAGCATCTCTTCCAGGCTCTGATCATTAAAATTATCAGCATAAAAATGAAGCAGGCTTCTAAAATTCCCCAATTCCTCTCTTTGCGAAAGATTTTCAGCAAACTGCTTTATCGCCGTAAAATCATTTATGAGTATGAAATCGGCAAGAGATTCCAATTCCCCGAAAGCGAGACGCTGTGCCAGAACGGTGTAATCCAATTCTATAGATTCAGGGTTGATACTTTCTGTGGAAGGCATTTCATTTTTATAATTGAATTCCACATGAGCCTTTTCGGTTATATTACGAAAGAGAGATTCCATCTTGAATGGTTTGGGGAGAAATCCGTCAAATCCCGACTCGTATATCTTCTTTTCATCATGGCTGAAAGCACTGGCGGTCAGTGCAAAAATGACAATACCTTTCCCCTGTTCGGTATCCTTGAGCTTTTGAACTGATTCATAACCATCCATAACTGGCATTTTAATGTCCATAAAGATGATGGCCGGATCAAATTCTTTTGTCCTCTCAATGGCCTGAAGGCCATTCTCCGCCTCCATAGTAACAAAACCAACATTTTCCAGCATAGATTTTAGAATAAGGCGGTTATTGACTTTGTCGTCAACGATAAGCGCTTTTACAACTTTCCCTTCTTTAATAGAAATAACAGTTCCTCTGCTTTCTTCGATCACCGGCGCTCGCTGAGATTCTTTCAAGGGTAATTCAAAGGAAAAAGTGCTTCCCGTACCCAATTGACTTTGAATCTGCAAGTCCCCGCCCATAAGTTTTATAAAGCTATTGCTTATAGCGAGACCAAGACCTGTACCCCCTTCATGATCAACATTTGTTGACTGTATAAAAGGCTGAAGTATTTTCTCAACATCCTCTTGGGGGATTCCCTTGCCCGTATCATTGATTGAAAATTTAATCCTCCCCTCTTCCTCTCCCACGAGCAGACTGATGCCGCCTTCCGATGTAAATTTAACCGCATTACCGATGAGATTAATCATAACCTGTCTGAGTTTTCCCAGATCTCCTTCAACATAGGGGGGAATTCTTCCGGCATATTCCACATAAAAGGAAAGACCCTGGGACCGGCATTTGAGCATAAATATATCTTTGAGATCGGTGACAAACTGATTGAGATCAAAGATCTTATTGTGTATCTCCGTTTTACCAGATTCAATTTTTGATATATCGAGAATATCATTAATCAAACCAAGAAGATGCTCTCCGCTCCTGGAAATTGTATTGATCTTATCAAGCTGCCCATGTGTTAGATTCTTGTCTGTACTGAGAAGCTGGGTAAAGCCCAGAACTGCGTTGAGAGGTGTCCTGAGTTCATGACTCATATTAGCTAAAAATTCACTTTTCATCCGATTGGCTTTTTCAGCTGAGCTTTTAGCCTTTTTCAAGGTTTCTTCAAATTCCATCTGTCCGGAAATATCCCTGATAATAGCTGTATATAAATTTCCATGATCTGTTTCCGAATGGCTGACATTGGATTCGAAGTTGATTTTTTTACCACTTTTATGAAGACCTGAAAATCTCTTGAGAACCATTTGATCATTACAGAAATAATTGACAAAATTCTGCGGATTATTCTTATACTCACTCCGAATATGGCCGGGAAGTTCTAACAGATCGGTCATTTTCAGATTTTCAGCCTCTTTATCTGAATAACCGAAAAACTTTTCAGCAGCGGGATTGAATACATGAATTGAACCATCACTATGGAAAGAAATAATTGGATCAGCAGCATTCTCCACGATCTTTTCCAACTTCTCTTCAGACCTTTTCAGTTTAAGGTTCTGTTTGCTGATGAGTAGATTGATCTCCTTGTAAATCCCTCTAAACTCATCATTATTGACAATATCAATTTGTTTATTTAATTGAGGATCGTCTAGATTCAATCCTTTTAATTTGAGCTTTACTGTATTAAGAGGATTTTGTAACAATTTTCTCATCTGCCACAGTAAATATATTCCGTATAAAACAAAAATAAAGATCCTGATGTATACAACATGCATGACTTCCCTAATCCCCACGTGGTTGCGGCTCAAATCTAAAAAATCCGGCTTTGCCTCCCCGGGAACAAAGAATCCACCACCGGCTTGATCTCCCCCGATACCCATTATATAAAAACTCGAAAAGGAATCAAAAATTTGAAAGATGAGGAAAAAAATCATTGCTGCAACAGCGAGAATCAATTTTAAATAAAATGAAGAATATTTCTGATCCTTGTCAGATTCCCCGGAAAAGACAATTTTCTTGGACTTAAACAATATGTTCTCTATATGGAGATACAAAATGATTCCTGCAAATAGACCTAATACCACCGCTTCGAGAATGCCATAAATAAAGGGAAATAAAAGGATTTCTTCTCCCCAGTCATAAAGATAAAAATCAAGAAAAAATCTAATGATAAAAAGAATGATTACACTCATCATAACAAAGAGTGGCAGTCGGTTAAATCGTCCGATAGCTATCTTTCTATTGAGGGTAGTGTGTTCCAATTCTCTTCTGCAGTTTTTACTGAATATAAGGATTGGCTTAAGATACAATAATAGAAAAATATTCAGCAGTATTAACAATCCCCAGATAAAAGGAGCTGATTCTATATTTACGAAAAAACTTTTGCTGTTCTCCAGGGCAGAGTGAATATCATAACCTTCCATCTCGGAAAAAAAGATAATGGAAGCCGGAAGAAATAACGCCATTTTGAATATATTTGCCGTTAAAAATTGGTCCGTTTTTTTCTTAGTTCTCCACTGCATCGGCATATTCTTCAAATCTCCTTTTTTTTAATCACTAATATACTCAATGATAGTGAAAAAATTATTGAAAAATTATGAAAAGGCAGAAATTTTCAAGAAAAGCTCATTACATTCAATCATTCAATTGATCGTTTGACTGTTTGGGAAAAAGGGGTGATAATTTAATAAGAGAAAAAATTATCAATAAGGAGAGAACGAATGAAAAAAGGATTATCAGCTTTTGCAATATCTCTGATACTAGCAGCCATTATCAGCTGTGGCAGTAAAGAAGTCCCGGATGTGAAAGAAGAAGCTGTTGTTGAATCAGTGGTAGTTGATGATGGAAAAATAGCTATCGACAACGCATTTTATTACGCACATATCAACGGAAATAAGGGCGAAACTCAAACATTGGCTTATATATTATTCGAATATGAACAGTTGGAAAACGTAAAATACCAGGTAGCCTATCTCGCATGCACATGTCGGGGAGCAGAAGTAAACTACTACTCTGTCGCTTATATTGAACTGAGCAAAGAAGATGGATCGATAGATTTCATCTCCTATGATAAAGATTCTTCAAATCACTATACCGCGGGATTATATGGCGACAGCACAGAAACATGGGACGGGACACCTGCCAAAGATCTGTTTAAAACTTTCCGGGAAGAAAACCTCATGGGAGCCACACAGGAATCTATCATTGCGATGGAGCCAATGCACGGAGATGTGGATACCTATTCCGGTGCGACTGTAACTCCCAATAATGCCGTTCGCATGCTGAAAGAACTTTTCAAACACCACAACTCAAAATACATGAATTAATAAACTGAAGGGGAAAACCCTTTTAAAAATAAGGAGAACACTGTGAAAAAGATTTTATTAGGATTATTACTGGCACTGGTAATTGCATTCTCTGGCTGTAGCTCAAAAGCTCCTGAACTAACAGGAAATGAAGACATTACAATGGCAAATATTGATGAATATCTAGCCTATGAAGGACGTTTTATCGATTTAAGAAACTTTTCCGATCAATTAAACGGTGGATACATTACCGGATTTGAATTAGTTCCCTTCTTCCAATATCTTGAAGGACGAGCTCTTGTAAGAAATAATAAGTGGGAATTTTCAGCAGCGGATATTAAAAGTAAGGCTTCACTGGAAAATATTTTCGGAGACAAAGAGGATGCGGTCTTCCTAATGTGTGGTTCTGGAACAAGAGCTGGATATGTTAAAGCGGCACTCGATGAACTGGGTTATGCAAAAGTATACAACGTTGGCGGAATGAAAGATTATGCCGGGGCAAACAAAGTTCTTGGTGACGGGAATTTCAATGCCACTGCAGTTCTTCCCTCAGAAGTGAATATGTCTAACATCGATAAACAGCTGGGTAGATCCGGTGCAAAATATGTCGATCTAAGAAATGTTTCAGATAAATATGTTTCAGGTTATATTGACGGATTTGAAAATATTTCATTCTTTGAATATCTGGACAACAACGCCCTTGTTAGAAACAACAAATGGGAATTCTCTCCAGTAGATATCCAATCAAAAGCTAAATTGATGAATATTTTCGGTGATAAAACCAGAGAGATATTCTTAATGTGCGGCTCCGGTACAAGAGCTGGTTATGTAAAAGCAGCACTAGATGAATTAGGATACTCAAAAGTATACAATGTCGGGGGAATAAAAGATTACGCAGGAGAACGAAAAGTTCTCGGTGATGCAGACTTTGTTCTCATGGCAAAATAGTCTCATCTTTTAGTAGACCGTTCAGTAATTTTAAAACTGAACGGTTTTTTTTATAACAACCAATCAATAAATTCCCCACAGTCACCTTCACTGATAAAGGTGCTGCAGTCTATTTCATCTTCAATAACTCTCTTAACAGATGCCGATAATCCCGTATCACCCATAAGGATGGTTCCGACCATATGATTATCGTGAAAAAAGAAAAAATAATAGGCATCGCCTTTTGAAAATTCCATCGATTTAAAACTGGCATCTTCACCACGGATCTGTCCTATACTGAAAAGATCATAACCGAGAACTTTCAGAAGATTGGAACGGGGAATTCCGGCGAATTCACTCTTACTGCCCGCTGCATTCATTCCTGCGATTGCCCCTTGAAACAGAGATGGTCCCCAGGTTCCGTAACTCATACCATGATGTTCGGCCAGATCCCCTACTGCATAGATATGGCGATCGGAACTCTCCAGATAATTGTTAACCACAATGCCCCGATTCACTTCCAGCTCGGCCAATCGGCCAATATAACTATTTGATCGGACACCGGTGGAAATAATCACAAGTTCCGCTTTTACAGTTCTTCCATCTTCCAGGACAACACTGCGAGCAGAATCATCTCCTGCTATTTCTTTAATAGCACCGCCTGTGACAAGGCTAATGCCGGCGTTCAAAACTGAAGATTCCAGCAGCTTTCCGGCTTTTTCGTTTAATTGCCTAGGGAGGAGCCACCCATATCCCTCGATTAGTGATACAGAAACACCTCTTTGAGCCAATGCCCCGGCGGCTTCAAGCCCCAGAAGCCCCCCGCCGATAACGGCTACGGAAACATTCTTCCGACACTTCGCGAGAATAAAATCCGCATCGTCTTTTGTCCGCAGGGCTGTTACATTGTCCCGATTGGCACCGGGAATGGGAGGAATAAAAGGGTGTGATCCCATTGCCATAATCAGTTTATCGTAGGGAAGAGTCTCTCCCGATCTGAGGGTAACTTCTTTCTCGGATCTCCTAATTGAGCAAAGCTCACTGTCCTGAATAAGATCTATATGATTCTGCTCATACCACTCTTTGTCGTGAAGTTCTAATGACGATCCATCAATTTCTCCGGCTATATATCTCGTAAGATTTAAACGGTAGTAGGGAAGATGTTTTTCCTTGGAGAGAATGGTAACATTTGCTTTCTTATCAATTTTTCGGATGGCTTCTGCAGCACTGACTCCTGCTATACCACTTCCGGCGATGAGAATACGAAGGTTTTCATCGCCTTCTGAATTATCTTCTGATGAATCTTCACCATAGGCTTCAAATGATTCGTCGGAGACTCCGCAAACAGGGCATAGAGAAGGAGGCTCGGTGCCTTCATGAATAAATTCACAATTGAGACATCTCCACTTTTCAATTACCCCGGTCCCCGAGAGGGGTTCTTCCGCCCCAGTTTCCAATGCTTCAAAAAGATCGCTGGTAGCACCGCAGACAGGACAGGTTTCAGGAGGCTCCCCCCCATAGTGAATATATCCGCAGACAGTGCATTTCCAGGCTCTTTGTGAAGCATTCATATAGATATCCTTTTACCAGTTTTCAGAAAGAAGTTCAAAATAAGATTGAGGGTGTGCACATGCGGGACAGGCCTGAGGAGCGTTTGCGCCTTCAGCGACATATCCGCAATTAAGACATCTCCACAATACTTTTTCAGACTTGCTGAATACAGTACCATTATCAATATTTTTTAATAGACCGAGATATCTTTTCTCATGCTGTTTTTCAGCAATACATATAAATTCAAAAACTTTAGCTACGGCTTCAAGTCCCTCTTCTCTGGCTTTAGCCGCAAAAGCGGGGTAGAGCTCAGTCCACTCTTCATTTTCACCACCGGCAGCTGCTTTCAGATTTTCAGCCGTTGTTCCGATAACACCTGCAGGATAACGTGCGATGATCTCAGGAGTACCGCCTTCTAGAAATTTAAAAAATCTCTTTGCATGTTCTTTTTCCTGATTCGCTGTCTCTTCGAAAATTTCAGCTACCTGCACATAACCTTCTTTTTTAGCCACGCTTGCAAAATAAGTATAGCGGTTTCTCGCTTGTGATTCTCCGGCAAATGCCTTGAGCAAATTCTTCTCAGTTTCAGTTCCTTTCAATGACGCCATAGGTTCTCCTTTGATTTTGTAATATGATATATATATAAAGCTAAATTAAGTAAATTTTAAAAGTATACCGAGAAAGAGTCAAAACAATTTAGAAAAAATCAGTAATTAATTACAAGGTTTGCCTTTAAATTTGCCACGACATCTCGATTGCCTTTAAAATATAAGTATTACTTCTTCCAAGGATGCTATTTGTTCGATCAAAAAAATAAAAAATATATTAATCCAGAAGGACTCAATCTTCTCTATAATAATCTCACTGTCAGTGTCTTATCCTATATTTTGGCGGGTTTAATCATATCGTTTTTTCTGAGGTCCCATTTTGATTCAGGCAAAGTGCTGTGGCTGAGCCTATTATTATGTATTTCACTAATCAGACTTACAACAATACTGATCTTCAACAAGAATAAAAGCCCGGGTACATCTCTATTTTATTTTTTATTTATTATTGAGTTAATTATATCCTCACTAATTTGGGGATTTTCCGGATTTGCACTTTTATCAGATGATATTTTAGAGAACATGTTGCTCACTGTCTGCATTATGGGATTAGCTGCCGGAGGAATCACTTCACTTTCCAGTGAGAGAAAAACACTATTCATATTTCTATCTTTACTCCTGTTTCCTTTTGCAGTCCGATTATTTCTCTTCCAATCTGAGCTATACACACTAATTGGTATTCTTCTCATTTTATTTTTTGTTCTCATAAGCTTTATTGGTCTCCGACTAAATAGAATGATTCGAGAAAATCTTCAGTATAAAGAAAAACACAAAAAAACCATGGAGGAACTGGCTAAAAGTGAAAACAGTTTTAGAAGCATATTCGAACATGCTCCGGTAGGTTTTTTTTATTATGATAAGAATCTAATAATCAATGAGTTTAACGATGAGTTTTCGAGAATTCTCGATACAACCAATGAAAAACTGACAAATTTCAATTTGCAAAATATAAACAACAAAGAGGTTCTCAACGCTATAAAAAAACCTCTTGAAAATGTAACCGGGCAATATGAGGGTGAATATACTTCATTACTTTCCAGTAGAAAAATTTGGGTTATTATTGTTTGTTCTCCCCTCTATGATGATAACAATAATATTTCAGGAGCTGTGGGCATTGTTCAGGACAGGACTGAAATGCAGCTAATTGAAGAACAGGTGAGACATCTTGCCTATCATGACAGTTTAACCGGCCTTCCCAATAGACGACTTTTGATAGACCGTCTGGAACAGGCCTTATCCTCATCAGGACGTCACAATCAATTCGGAGCCCTTTTGTTTCTGGATCTGGATAATTTTAAAAAAATAAATGATACATTGGGGCATCATATTGGAGATTTGATCCTCAAGGAAACAGCCGAAAGAATCATCAGCATTTTAAGGACTGAAGATACGGTGGCAAGAATTGGTGGAGATGAGTTTGTTATAATTCTGCCGAGACTTCACAGCAATTCCGAATCCTCAGCTGTAGCAGTAAGCCTGGTATCAGACAAAATACACAGCATTCTGTCTGAACCTTTCAGGCATTTGGATAATACACTCTATACATCGACCAGCATCGGAGTGGTCATATTTTCCAATGAAGATAACAACTCCGATATTCTCATGAAAAATGCCGATACGGCCATGTACGAAGCAAAAAGAGCCGGACGGAGCAGGACTCACTATTTTACAGAAGAGATGAATATTTCAATGGAAAAAAGACTGATTTTAGAAAAGAATCTTAGACAGGCCATTGAAAAAAATGAATTAGTCCCTTATTTTCAACCCATTTACAATCAGCGCAGCAGCGCCATAATCGGAGCCGAGACTCTTTTGCGCTGGAAACACCCGGAGATGGGCATGATATCTCCTGTAGACTTTATCCCTCTGGCCGAAGAGACAAATCTTATAATTCCTATTGGTGAATGGCTGATAGAAGAAGTATGCAGAATATTGTCCGAATGGAAGCGGAAATTCCCCGAACACATTGAGTATATATCTATCAATATCAGTGTCAAACAGCTTCAAAAGGATAATTTTGTAGAGATTATTGAACAAAATTTGGAAAGATACAACATTCCTCCCCATTTACTGGTACTGGAAATTACTGAAAATATTCTAATAAAGAATTTCGACAGAATATCTCAGACAGTTTCCAAACTGAGACAAAAAGGACTGCGCTTTGCTCTCGATGATTTCGGAACAGGTTATTCATCACTCACCTATCTGAAAAAACTGGAGCTGGATATAATCAAAATTGACCGGTCTTTTATTATGGATATAGTTAACGATAAATATGATTCGGCACTGGTTGAAGCCATATTGTCCATAGCTGAGAACTTCCAGATGAAAGTTATTGCCGAAGGAGTTGAAGAAAAGAACCAAATTGAACATTTGACTGCAATGGGATGTTCCTATTTCCAGGGATTTTATTACAGCAGGCCGATTCCTCCAGATGAATTTGAAAAAATAATCAAATCTTAATTATGAAAAAGAGAACTGAGACTGTCTCCAGAATTAATCCGGGAGATGGCATTGGCGAATAAGGGAGCCACATCGAGTATTGTCAGCTTATCCCAGACATCTTTTTCAGGAGTACTTATTGTATTTGTAATGACCACCTCATCAAAAGAGGATTTTTTCAATCGCTCTACTGCCGGACCGGCCAGAACACCATGAACAGCAAAAGCTTTAATGCTGTTTACACCTAAATTGCGCAGGGCTTTTTCCGCTTCAATCATAGAACCGGCGGTTGAAATCTCATCATCGAAAATAAGGGCGTCTTTGCCTTTCACGTCCCCGATGACATGATAAATGCGAGCATCATCATTATCATCAGATCGTCTTTTATCCATTATGGCAAGAGGGAGATTGAGGCTTCCGGCCCAGGATGCCGCACGTTT
The DNA here is from genome assembly GCA_016744925.1 of Spirochaetaceae bacterium. Classification (GTDB taxonomy): domain Bacteria; phylum Spirochaetota; class Spirochaetia; order DSM-2461; family DSM-2461; genus Spirochaeta_F. The sequence continues at coordinate 4,500 of JADGDJ010000087.1, read as the reverse complement.
TGCACTACCAGCATCGGGAGAAACGACTACTGCATTGGACAGATCTCCTTTTCTGAAATGTTCAATAATCAGTTTACCCGCTAAAATCTGATCTGCCGGCATAGAGAAAAATCCCTGAATCTGTGGAGAGTGAAGATTCATTGTTAAAATTCTATCGGCTCCCGCTGTTTGAAGAAGATCCGCTACAAGCCTGGCTGTGATGGAGATTCTCGGTTCGTCTTTTTTATCACTTCTCACATAGGGAAAATAGGGTAAAACTGCCGTTATCCTGCCAGCTGATGCGTGCTTCAGAGCATCAATGGCCTGCAGGGTTTCCATAAGGATATCGTTCACAGGCGGTTGAGAAGTCTGTATGAGAAAAACATCATCCCCTCGTACACTTTCATTAATTCTCACTTTCAGATTGTCATTAACAAAATGGACCACATCCAGATTATAGAGAGGTAAATTCAGGCATTGGGCGATTCCCTTCGACAAGAGTGGATTAGAAGTTCCTGAAATCAGGCGGATTTTACTACTGGACATCATAGAATCAATCTTAATCTTTAATGATAATAACGATCAAGCCAGTGCTGCACAGTTTTTCCCATTGCCCTTAGCGCGATAAAGAGCAATAGAGACAGGATGATTAAAAAAATAGTAAATCCTGAAAAAATTCAATATCCAAACTCAGTTGGATTCTACAAGATGAGGCTCCCTGCGTGCTCTGCAGATCTGCTCAAAGGCATAGGCGAATCCGATCAGATCATGCTCTGAGAAGTTGCCACCCATAAATGAGATGCCCACAGGTAAACCAGACAAAAATCCCGCAGGAACTGTAATGTTGGGATAACCGGAGACAGCCGCCGGTTGAGAACTTCCCCCGCCGTAATGATCACCGTTGATAAGATCGATTTTCCACGCGGGACCTCCTGACGGAGCGATAATTGCTTTCAGATTGTATTTATCCAAGGCGAGATCGATCCCTTTCTCCCGGGAGAATTCACGGCATTTCTTGAGAGAAGATAAGTAATTATCCTCTGTAAGCGCCCCCTTATCCTGAGCTTTATGCAATATATCCTGACCGAACCAGTGCATAACTTTCCCTGCTTCGCTTTCGTTAAAAGTTATGAGATCTTCAAGGCTTTTGACAGGTCCACCGGTCTTTAAGAGGTAGCGATTCAAATCATCCTTAAAATCGTAGAGAAGAACCTCGAATTCTTCTTTATTATAAGTATCCTTAGTCTCGATCTCAATGGGATCGATGATAACTGCACCGGCTTTTTTAAGGAGATCGATTGCCTCTTCCATTATCTCATCAACTCTATCATGGAATCCAAAATAATTTCTCGCCACTCCAATTCTGACATTATTAAGAGCATTTCTATCGAGGTTCTCCAAATAACTTATCTTATTCTTCGATCTGCAGTATTCAGTGATTTCATCTTCCGGATCATAAGCGGTGAGAACATCGAGGAGCGCTGCAGCATCGGAGACTGTCCTCCCCATTGGACCCGCCGTATCCTGATTGTGAGAAATGGGGATGATCCCTGTCCTGCTCACAAGCCCGAGCGATGGTTTAATCCCCACGATGCCGTTCGTATGAGAAGGGCAGATGATGGACCCATTTGTTTCTGTCCCCACGGCAATAGAGCATAAATTTGCTGATACGGAAACAGCCGATCCGGAACTGGAACCACAGGGGCTGCGATCGGGACTATAGGGATTTTTCGTCTGGCCCCCCACACTACTCCAGCCGCTTGACGATCGGGATGATCTGAAATTCGCCCATTCACTGAGATTAGTTTTTCCGAGAATAACAGCGCCGGCTTTCCTGAGTCTGGAAACAATAAAAGCATCTCTATCGGCAAAATGCCCCTTTAACGCCAGAGATCCGGCGTTTGTCTCCATGCCATCTGCCGTATCGATATTCCCCTTTATGAGAATCGGAATGCCATGGAGCAGAGATATTCTGCCCTGTATCTTTCTTTCACTATCCATATTTTCAGCAATGGAAAGTGCGTCAGGGTTGAGTTGGAGAACAGAGTTCAACAAGGGCCCACTGCGATCAAATATTTGGATTCTCCCGAGGTAATACTCAACAAGATCCGCAGAGGTGAGCTCTCCTCCATCCATGAGTTTCTGGAGATTAAGGATTGTCATTTCGTTGAAGTTTATCTGATTTTTCATAATCACATAGTACTCCTTCGGTTAATTTTTTTCAAATTCTCTTTACTATACGACCGGTCTATTATTACTTTATGAATAAGAGGTTTATTATGATAAATTACGGATTAATACCAGATGAATTACCCCTGATCCCAGTAAAAGGATCAGTTATTTTCCCGGGAAGTGATAACCATATACGGATAACAGGTCTCGACCTCGGGGAACTGTTCAATATAGAAGACAGTAAAAACGAAGTGTACGCCATTGCTCTATCCATGAGAAAAAACTTCAACATCCGCGAGATGGAGGAAGATGATTTCTACAAAGTGGGAACTCTGGTGCGAATCATTAAAAATGAAAAAGTTAACGATGGACACAAGATACTCACCCACGGAATCGAAAGAGTTCAGATTAACAATATTGAGAAAAAAGATGGATTCTACAGAGCAAATTTCACTCTGCTACTCGATGAAATGAATATGGAGAGGAACAATCAGCAGGATCTTCTCCGATACATTAAAGATGTCTCCAAAGAAACGGCCCAATATTTTGAAGGTTCAGAAAATATTATAAAAAGCATAGAGGAATTTGAAGAACCTTCAGGACTGATGTACTATATCGCCCCCTATTTGAATATTTCCCGTTCTGAAAAACAGGAACTGCTGGAGATACAATCGGTAAAAGAGAGAGGTATGAAATTCCTCGATTATCTTATCAAACAAAAGGAATCTATAAAGATTCAAGCGGAAATGGCACAAAAGTTCTCAGATAAAGCAAGTAAAAGTTACAGGGAAAACATACTCAGGGAGCAATTGAAGTCCATTCAAGATGAGTTAAGTGAAGGGAAAAGCAAAAAAAAGGAAACTTTAAAAGAAAAAATCGATTCATCGGATATGCCCGATGATGTTCGCGAGATTGCTCTTGAAGAATTTGAAAAACTGGAAGCTCAAGGTCCCAATGGGTCTGACAGTCACGTCATACGAAACTATTTGGATCTTCTCATAAATCTGCCATGGAAATCAGCAGAAGAGAAAGACATCGATATAGAAATCGCCCGAAAAATCCTCGATAAAGATCACTATGGTCTGGAAAAAGTCAAAGAGAGAATTATTCAGCACCTGGCGGTTATGAAACTGAAAAAAGGTAAAAAAGGAACGATTCTCCTCCTGGTCGGACCTCCCGGAACAGGAAAAACAAGTCTTGGGAAAAGTATAGCCGGCGCACTGGATAGACAGTTTATACGGATGAGTCTCGGTGGGATCCGCGACGAAGCAGATATAAGAGGTCACAGAAGAACCTATGTGGGAGCCCTACCCGGTAGAATCATTCAGGGGATGAAAAAAGTGGGAACAACTAATCCCGTATTTGTGCTTGATGAAGTGGATAAACTGATGAGAGGCTTCAGCGGAGATCCAGCCAGCGCGCTTCTCGAAGTATTGGACCCGGAACAGAATAACAGTTTTTCCGACCACTACCTCGAAGTGCCCTATGATCTATCGGATGTCTTTTTTATTGCCACAGCAAACTCTATAGAAACAATACCGGGACCACTGCTGGACAGAATGGAGGTTCTGACCATATCCGGTTACACCAATCAGGAGAAATTCCATATCGGAAAAGATCACTTAATTCCCCGAGTCCTCGAAGAACACGGTCTCGATGGGGATAAACTACTCATAGATGATGGCGCCCTCACTGAAGTTATCGAAAATTACACAAGAGAAGCAGGTGTGAGAACCCTACAGAGGAAACTAGCCTCTCTGGCAAGAATTTCTTCAGAAAAAATTGTGTCGGGAAAAGAGAATCTCCCTTACCATATAAATGCAGAACTTGTTGAAGAGTTTCTGGGGAAAGAGAGAGTCCGTCATGCTATAGCTGAAGCAGATAATCCTCCCGGAGTCGTCACAGGATTGGCATGGACTCCCGTTGGTGGAGAAATCCTTTTTATAGAAAGCACCAATATGCCAGGAAGCGGACAGTTGACACTTACAGGACAGCTCGGTGATGTGATGAAGGAATCGGCTCAGATCTCACGTAGCCTGATCCGTTCCCGACTGGCACTTTTTGCATCGGGGTTTGCCTTTAATGAAAATGATCTGCACATCCATGTCCCATCCGGTTCCGTTCCTAAAGACGGCCCTTCAGCGGGAATATCTCTTTTTACTTCACTGGCATCGCTTGTCACGGGAAGAAAGGTCAATCCGAAACTGGCTATGACTGGCGAGATTACCCTAAGAGGATCAGTTATGCCTATCGGAGGGCTAAAAGAGAAAGTGCTGGCTGCTCACAGGGCCGGTATTGAAAAAATACTCCTGCCGGAAGAGAATAAAAAGGATCTTGAGGATATACCAC
>JADGDJ010000342.1 GCA_016744925.1 Spirochaetaceae bacterium | reverse complement strand
GCCCCGTTGCACACCCTATATCAAGAAAGCTCTTCTTTTCAGCTGAATTGGATTCAGGATTAAAACCGATGTCTGAAAGGCCCAGAAGCATGAGCTCAAAAAAAAGCTGATCATTTTTCTGTTCGTACTTGAAATACTCTTCGTCATAGCGGTTATCGAGGTCTTCAAAGTGTGGCTGTGGATTTTGCAGGATAAGCCGGCAGCATTTGCATTTGACATAGGAAAAATCACCGCAATCCCAATGGGGAGAAAAATCACCCCCACCACAGACGGGACAGTTTATCATCGTGAGCCTTTCATCTATTGAAGGTTGAATGGAAAATGTTTTCATTATTCTATTGTGAGCTGAAAGGTTCTGGTTGTGCTGTTGCCGGAGATGTCAGATGCCGAAATCTCCAGATAGGCAATCCCCTTAGTCAGACTAATTTGTCCCATAAAGATATTACCGTCTTTATACAGCTTGTTAAACGAAACAGGTCTACCCCCATGAAGAATCAACTCACCTCTCTCCTCTTTCAATGTATCAAATTTAATCATGTTTATCTCATTCCCTAAGTAGAACATGAAAATACTGTAGGGTACAGTTTTTATACTTCTACCTGAACTACCGTAATCTATAATATCAGCCGTAATTTCTACTCTTCCGGGAGAGATAATATTTTTCTCTTTCAATTCGATTGAACTACCGTTCATTGTTAAAATTACATTGGAAATCTCCGGAGCATTAGTATCTCCCGAGGGAGGAAGTATAATTTGCGGATTCACATATTGATTTAATTTCGTATCAAAAATCATCAAAAAAAGACTTTTTTCATAAGAGCGTCCGGAATTCCCGACAATACCCAGCTGATCACTTTCGGACATCATATATTTATCGGGTTCATTGAAGGAACTCTCCAAATGACCATAAATAGACCTAAACCCATTGTCATGATGAAGAACCTTTGTATTACCCATTACAGATACAAGGGGGTCAGATTCGGAGGAGTAATAAATCAGTTCCCCCTCGAGAAAAGGAGAAACAATACTTCCATGACCGGAGATTCGTATTCCTTTCAAAAATGAATTCAGGCTATCTTCACCAAAAGAGGCTGTAAGAAATCCACCGGCAATAGGCCACTGATATCCATAAAGACAGACACTGGCAATAATCAGATATAAAATAAAAAAAGTCTTTTTCATTTACTCACCATCTGAAAGGACATTAATAAATTATCTGTACCGACATAAAACCTGTCTTCTTTTTTTCTAAAAAACAGACTATCGCCTTTAAAACTTTTTTCCAGAATAACCCTGTTGTCAGGAGTGAAGAGCTTAAGAGAGGCTCCCTCTTTATCCACAAGCATTGCGGAATAAAAGTTACACTCATTATCCTTATACACATTTCCCATACGGCCCGAATTTCCAGCTCTGGTCAATGTTTTAAGATTCACATCGAAAATATTTATTCCCGCAGAATTCTCAAAAAAAACCTGAGAATTATCTTCTGAAAAATACATACTTATAGACCTCCGAAACTCTTCCTGCAGTTCGAAATGAAAAATAGGTTTATACTCCTCTTTTCTGTTCTGTAACAAAATAAACCTCTGAGGATCCAGCCCGGAAATAACTGAAATATACTGACCGTCGCTGGATATTGATGCTGAATAAACGGCATCTATACGACTTCCACCAGGTCTGTATGTAAATTCTGTTTCACCGGACATACTAATGAGCTCACAGTATCCATCAAGATAGGAGATAAGCACTTGATGCTCAGTTAATGACAAACTTGTAATAATAGAGAGAATCTCTTTTTTCCAATAGAGATTTCCATTGAGGTCATAAAGACTGATGAAACTGTCGGAAATAATGACGATTCTGCTTCCTATGATCATGGGATAACCGGTAGTCTCTATAATTGATCGACCTGTCCCATTACTGTTCTGTACATCGAGGATTTGTGGGATTTTGGGATAATTGATAAATACACTATCTGAAATTGATACTTTATAATCTAATCTATCGATATAAGTTAAATCCAGATTTTCTGTAAAGTAGCCAAAATAATCTCCCATTGAAAAAGAGACGACTCCCTGAGTATCGGGGTTGATGATATTTTCAGGATTCTCCAGATCCAGAATTCTCTCTGGTATCAAAATATGCTCTTTACCTGTAGAAGACGGGAAAAGCAGAAAAACCAGTATCAATATAGCGATCAGTGTTGCAAAAAAGCCTTTTTTTCCCATATACAATAGATCCATTTTTGATTATTATTAATAGCTCTAATACTATCAACTAGATGATAAACTGTCAAACACAGAATTTACCTGCAAATTCGTAGAACTGTGATTGAAAACAAGGAGATTGTTATGGACAATACCATTCTTTTTTCAGAAGCAGAATCTGCTGCTGAAAATTCATATTCACCCTATTCAAAATTTCGTGTAGGAGCAGCACTGCTCTGTAAAGACGGAGAAATTATCAAAGGCTCCAATATAGAAAACAGATCTTTCGGATTGACAAACTGCGCTGAAAGATCTGCTATTTTCACAGCTCTATCAAAAGGTCAGACAGAGTTCACAGCATTGGCAATTTATGCTCCCGATGCAGATTACCCCGTAAGCCCCTGTGGAGCATGCAGACAGGTCATCAGCGAATTCACAGACAGTTCTTTTCCTATATTTTTTGCGGGAAATGATAAGAAATATAGAGAGTCTACAATTGGAGAACTATTCCCCTTCAATGCTCTCGATGAGTTGAAAGATAAATAATTTATTCGGAATGAGGAGAATCAGAACTCATACGGCTCTTTTTCTCTTTGTCCTCCATCCTCTTCAAATCAGTATCCATCTTCAATTTCCAAATATCAATTTTCTTTTTAAGGGCATCGACATCTGTATTCCTCTTCAGTACAATGGACAACCTCTTTAGACCTGCGAGAAATGAAATGGCTCTCTTAAAATCATCAATCCTCAAAGTAGACAATTCATATTTTTTCCTGAAATCATCTGCAGACTGCTGCAGAAGACGCCTTGCCATATTCAGTTGCTGTAGCCTTACCTGATAACCGGGAACTCGAGGATCCATTCCAGCGGCCATCTTTTTTAGATCCATGCAGTTTTTAGCGACACAGGCTAAACGTCCGTTCATATCGACAAAAGACCATTTCCATTTAGATCCCTCACCGAAGGAAAGATTGATATAATCAATGGAAAATCCGGTTTTCCGAATCAGATCATATCGATCTTCGTCAGAAAAACCCGTAACAGCATCGAGATGCCCTTCATATTCTGAATAGGGTACATCGAGGTAATCTGTAAAAACTTCTTCAAGATATATAAGCGCTTTAAAACAGGCTTTACGCCCATCATTGAGAAAGGCCTCATTCTTAATACCGAGAAGCGCTAGAGACAGTTCATTCATTAGAACATAATTGGAAACAACATTGAGATTTTCATTTGCCAGCATCAGCTTTTTAAAGCCTGCGCCAGTATCATCATTCTTCAGCATAAGTAGTATCTGTTTTTCTTTCTGAA
>JADGDJ010000086.1 GCA_016744925.1 Spirochaetaceae bacterium | reverse complement strand
GAGCCATTTCTGCAGTCATTGTCGCAGCGGAAACAGCATCCTTATCTCTAGCAGCGATCCCCACTAGGAAACCGTAACTCTCTTCGCCACCGAAAATATACGTATGGGATTTTTTCTCTTCAAACTCTTTTATTTTCTGACCGATAAATTTAAATCCCGTCAAAACTTTGAACGTACTCAGTCCATATGCTTCTGCAATTTTAATCTGTAGATCGGAAGTCACTATCGTATTTACGAAAGCACTATTGGAAGGGAGATTTCCCAATTCTTTTCTGGTTCGGAAAATATAATCTGCTAAAAGAGCTCCCAGCTGATTTCCGGATATTAATTTGAAATTAGTTTTATAGGGAACAGCAATACCCAATCTGTCTGAATCGGGATCAGTACCCATGATCAGATCAGCTTTTTCCTGCTTTCCATATTTTAAAGCGAGTTTCATAGCTTCAGTAATTTCTGGATTGGGGAATGCAACAGTGGGAAAATCACCATCAGGCTCAGCCTGCTCTGGAACAGTAAAGACATCAATTCCCATCTTTTTCAGAACATTGTTGACAGGTATATTACCCGCTCCATGCAGTGGAGTATAAACAATTTTTAGTTCACGGCCTTTTTCCCGGACAAGTTCAGGTCTCAGAGTCTGGGATACTACCATTTTCTCATAGGGTTCATCCACTTCCCGGTCTATCATGACAAGAAGACCTTTACTAAGAGCTTCGTCTTTGGATATTTTTTTGGCTTCCGATACATTTCTAACATCAGTAATAATTCCAGAATCGTGTGGTGAAGTTACCTGAGCGCCATCATCCCAGAAAACTTTATAACCATTGTATTTCGCAGGATTGTGACTGGCTGTAACCATTATGCCTGCTGTAGCCTCTAATTGTCTGACAGCAAATGATAAGACAGGTGTAGGCCTCAAACTTGTAAATAGATATGTTTTGATACCATTAGCGGCTAAAACCAGTGCAGCTTCCTCAGAAAAATTATCTGAAAAATTTCTACTGTCAAAAGCTACAACAGCAATACGATTTTTAACATCAACATTTTTTACGATGTAAGAAGCGAGCCCCTGAGTAGCCTTGGCAACAGTAAAAGAGTTCATCCGATTTAAACCACCACCGATTTCTCCCCTTAATCCACCAGTTCCAAAATCCAGCTCTTTGTAAAACCGTTCATTGAGTTCATCAAAATCCTTCTTTTCAACCAGCTCTTTTATCTGATCCCTAAAAAATGAATTTTTTTCTTCTTTGATATAGGATTCTGCTTTTAATAGAATCTCATCTGTATTCATATTTTTCTCCAATTCATTTAAGCCTGTGACTCAAATACTAACGGATTGTTTAAGTAATATAAATGTTAAATCTTAAATTTAACGTCACTTTTCCCCAAACGACTCACCCATAGACAGCTCTTCGTTCTTCGCATATATTTCCTGTTATGGGACATTTTTTATTTCTGGAACCATTTTACGGTGGATCTCACAAAAATTTTGCTGATGGACTGATTAAAAATAGTTCACATACCTTTGAATTAATAACTCTTCCCGACAGATACTGGAAATGGAGAATGCGTGGAGCAGCTCTGTATTTCGCCAACCAGATAAATGATGCCTCTATTTATGATGGAATAATAGTATCCAATATGCTCTCTCTTTCAGATTTAAAAGCCCTACTTGGCAAAGAGATCCCTCCGACAATCCTCTATTTTCATGAAAACCAGATTCTTTATCCTCTCTCTGATGGAGAAAAAGAAGACTTGCATTACGGATTTACCGATATCACATCAGCTCTCTGCGCGGATTATATACTCTTTAACTCCGGGTTTCATCAAAATGCATTTATTGAAGCTCTTAAACCTTTTATTTCAAGATTTCCCGATTACAATCCTCATTGGGTGATAGAAAAAATACAGCACAAAGCAAAAGTCCTCTATCCTGGTTGTAAATTGGACATAAAAAAGACTATTTCCGAACAGAGAAACTTCCCCTTAATCCTATGGAACCACAGATGGGAGCATGATAAAAATCCTGAAGATTTTTTCAATGCATTATTTCAGATAAACGATGAAGGAATACATTTTAAACTGGCCGTAGTGGGAGAGCAATATAAAAATTCCCCGGATATTTTCAATGTAGCCCATAAAAAATTAAAAGAGCATATCCTTCATTTCGGATACATTGAAAGTTATACAGAATACAATAAATGGCTAAATAAATGCGATATTGTGATCAGCACCTCTTTCCAGGAAAATTTTGGAATTTCTATCGTGGAAGCCATTGGATCAGGAAATTTCCCTTTACTCCCCGATCGTTTATCCTATAGAGAACTCATACCGGAAAAATATCACAAATTGTGCATTTATAAAAATCAAAAAGATCTCGTTGGTAAACTAAAAAAATTAATTCGCTATTATGACTTGGAAATGATGGAGCATATACGGGTACAAAATTTACGTTTTTCCTGGAAAAATATGATAATTCAATACGATGAATACCTGGATAAAGTCAAAAAAAATCCCGCCGATAAGCAGGATTTTTAAATTAGATATATTCTTGAAGGTCTTTAATTATCTTAAATTTTCTCAGCTTACATATAGCTTTTTCCTGGATTTGACGAACACGCTCTCTTGTGATTCCCAGCATTTTTCCGGTTTCCTCAAGTGTAAATGGTCCCTCTCCAGCCAATCCATACCTATACTGTATAATTTTCATTTCTCTTTCGCTGAGCTGCTTGAGAACTTGTTCAAGCGTTTCCTGCAGAGCAATATTGAATACACTCTCAAAGGGTTCTTGAGAATTGTCATCTTTTATAAGGTCAGATAATCTTGTGACATTATCATCATCAACAGTGATGTCTAAAGACGCTGTTTCCTGTGATAATTTCATTATTTCCTTCACCTTGGAAGTTGGGAGATTCATATAATCTGCCAATTCTTCAGCCGTGGGATCACGACCGTATTCCTGGGTGAGATATTTAGCTACGAAATAACATTTTTTTATCGTGTTCAACATATGTATTGGTATACGTATTACACGCCCTTTATCGGCGAGTGATTTTATAATTGCCTGACGAATCCACCAGGTACCATATGTCGAAAAACGGCATCCCTTGGTGTAATCAAATCTATCGACTGCTTCGATTAAACCGATGTTGCCCTCATCGATCAAATCCAATAGAGATAAACCTCTATGTTGATATTTTTTTGCGATAGAAACCACTAGTCTGAGGTTGGCGTTTATCATCCTGTTTTTTAAGACGAGAAGCCTTTCTTCACCGACTTTATTCTGTACTTCAAATTCAGTCTGAGAATAGAGTCCTTCAGATAACTTGTTTTTAAGTTCCTGGATTTCATCTTTAAGAGATTTAATACCCGCACCGATTTCCTGTTCTTCATCAACATTGAGTAAGGGATATTTAGAAATCTGTTTTAAGTAGAGTGCAAGAGGATCAGTCTCAGTGAGATATCCATGTCGCTCATCAGTGTTAAGTGATGCGACTGCTTTAGAATTGGTGCCCTTTTTTTTAGTCATTTGCTTCAATTTTTTGCCCCTGTTAAATCATTGAGAACGCATAAATATAAAGCCGGCCGTTATTTAACCACGGGGTGCAGTGCTGGTATCGATAGGTTTTCCATCTTTAAATACAGAAAAAAACATATCTTTTTTACCATTGGATAAATCCGATAACCCAAGTCTTCCAATTCTAGTTCCTGCAGCTACATCTTCACCGACGTTCACAAATACGTCTTCATTGCCACCATATAGGTAAATATACCCATTTACATCAATTAAAATTACATTGCCGAACCCACGGTATGGTTCTGCTAACACAACTTTTCCTGCGGCAATGGATCTTACATAAGAGTAAGCATCTGCATTAATTCTGACGCCTTCCAATTTACCATCCATCTCGTATCGGGCACCATTGATGGGCCAATACAGACTATTTTGAGGAAGTTCAGAAATGATCGGTCCAGGGTCGACAGGTGGTACTGTAGATTGATTCGATGGATCTGAAATGACAAATAGCCTATCCCCTTCATGCAGTACATGATTTATAGACAGATCATTAATTTTCAGTAACTCAGATACAGATAATCCATTAGTGCGGGAAATACTATAAAAAGTGTCCCCCTTTTTTACAGAATAGTATTGACTTTTATCATTATAACCTCTGTTTTGATTATAATCCAAATTAATATCTGGAATTCTTAAAATAAATCCTGTTTTAAGCTGATCCGGAGAAGATATGCCATTGAATTCCATAATGGTTTCAGAAGGGACTCCATAGTTCCTGGCTAAACTGTATAATGTATCTCCTCTCTTGACAGTATATTCAATTGTTTCTGCAAAAATTGAATAAGAGAGTACTAAAGAGAAGATTGTGAATATGAGAGTATATTTTTTTAACATTGCCCTTATAATTACGACTTTTCATGTGCAAACATTAAAGGAAAAATGTGATGGAACAAAAATATTTTATTTCTGAGATTCATCATATAGTGGAAACGATCATATTTACCTTCTATTGAAATTGCAATGATTACTTTTTCTAGCCATTATAAATAAAAAAGGAACTTCCAAAGAAGTTCCTCTAATTGTACGGAAGAGACGGGGTTCGAACCCGCGATCCCCGGCTTGACAGGCCGGTGCGATAACCAGCTTCGCTACTCCTCCATTACGAAAATGAGATTAAACTTATACTGTTTCTTTGTCAACATAAATTCGTTTTTTATGAGTAATTTTTAAATCGTACCCTTTAGACTGATATCGTTGACAGTTTGTTTATGTTCGTGGTATTTTTTTCTAAGTTTCACATCATTGATAAAGGATGAATCATGTCAAAAGACAATAAATCAAAAACAATTAAAAAAAGCGGCAGTAAGCAGCATAAAAATATAGGACTGATGATAGGTTCAATTCTTATTCTGATGTTAACCATTATTGCATTTATATTTGTTCCTGCAATGTCACAGTCCGGTTCCAGCAGTGAAGAAATGGTCTTCGGATCTTATGGAGATTCCAAGATTGAATATGTTGCAGGAAATTACTTCCAGCGACAGATTGAATATATTAATAATGTTTATCGCGACTCAGACACTCTATCGGATAATGTCGAATACAAAAGGCAATTAGTATGGCAGACCGCTTTTAATCAAACGGTTATACAGAAAGCAATCGAAGAGAATCTTTCTAAAAGCGGGGTTCTTATTTCAGATTCTCAAATTGATAAGGCGATGGTGGAAAGGGGCGCATTTAATGAAGATGGAGTATTTAGTGAAGAACTCTATAAAAATGCATCCAGTTCATACAAGTTTGACCTGAGAAATCAGTATGAAGAAGATTTACTGAGAGAACAGTATTTGGCAGATATTATGTATGGAGCAAGAAGAAGTAGCGGACTCATCGATTTTATTACCAACATGGGTTCTGATGAAAAGAGTTTCAATTATGTTATTTTCAACAATGACAGTATTGGTGATGAGTACTTTGTATCTTATGCTTCTACAAACCTCAATATATTCAGTAAAGCATCACTAAATAAAATCACAATTTTTTCCAGTGAGGAAGATGCCGTAAAACTTCAGAAAAAAATATCATCCGATGAAATCTCATTTAAAGAAGCTGCGATTGCTGAATCAAAAGACAGTTACGCTGCAGAAGGCGGAAATGCCGGAGAATTATACTTTTATGATATCCAAACCGATGTTGAATCGGATGAAGCTGCCAATGTAGTTTTTGCCTTGAAAGACAAAGAAATTACAGATGTTATTAAAACATCCTATGGATGGGTCATTTATCAAATGGTAAATACACCAGCGATGCCGGATCTTACTTCTGAAGAAACATTAGCTGATGTAAAAACTTATATGTCCAGAAATGAAAAAGGTCTTCTAGAAGATTATCTCGTGACTAAAGGAATAGATTTTTCAAATAAAATTTCTGATTCTGATTTCATATCTACAGCACTTTCTATGAATGTTGAAAATGGTACAACCGGTTATTTTGCGATTAACTATGGCAACAACAGAATGATTCCCAGCAGTATCACAAGTGCTACAGATCAAAATGCTTCCTTTTCCAGCGCTGCTTTTGATGAATTATTTCTGGAAAGGATATTCGCTCTGAAAAAAGATGGAGATATATCTGATCCACTGGTAATTGGAAATAATGTAATTATTGCTCAATTAGCCGGTTCAAAAATATCAGAGATGATTCCCGAAGCAAGTATGGAGTACTATAAATATCAGGTTGAATCTGAAATATCAGGATATATGCAGTCTGATCTACAGAATTATGTTCTTGCCTCTGATGAGTTTGAAAATAATTTTATCCTGACTTACGCAAATATATTTTATTCTAACTAGGATTTCTATTGGTGAATGATAATTACCCCCTGGCTATAGAAACAGCCAGGGGGTTGTCAATTAATTATCAGGGAAAAAGTCTCTATTCAAAATACAATCCTTCAAGAACTCCTGTACAAATTGCAGAGAATACTATCTTAAAAAACGAAACACTCTACATAATCCCCTCTCCCTTACTTCTCTATGGTGTTGATATTCTTCTTGAAAAATTGCCTGTAGATTCTTTTATTGTAGGAATTGAAGTGGATCAAAAGTTGATGAAATTGTCTTTAGAAAGCAGCAACGCAATAATTCATCCTTATTTTAAATATGCCAGACTAGAGACAAGAGAACAGCTGAAATCCCTTATCGAGGATTTAGGAACATGGAAATATAGAAGATGTGAAATTGTACCTCTCAATTCCGGATACAATCTCTATCAAAGTGAATATGACCGGCTATTTCAATTTGCATCATTTGTATTGAGCACATTTTGGAGAAACCGTCTCACCATAAATAAATTGGGAAAGCTATGGATTAAAAATACCTTTATTAATTCAAAATCGATAACGACAGAAATACCTGATAATGAAGGAAAACCAGTAGTGGTCTGTGGTGCCGGTGCATCATTGGAACAGAGCTTATCAATATTAAAAAAATACCGCGATAATCTTTATATAATGGCAGTAGACACAGCTTTATCATCACTTGTGGAAAGTGAGATTATTCCAGACCTGGTGTTTGCCCTGGAAGCACAATTTTATAATTTGGGTGATTTTTACAATTTATCAGATCACAAGATTGACCTTCTTACGGATATAACCGGGTACCCTCCTGTTTGCAGAGAGATCTCAGGTCAAGTTTATAATGTTTTTACTGATTTTTTTGAAAATAACCTGCTGAAAAGACTAGAGGATAAGGGGTTTGTAAAAATAAAAATACCTCCTTTAGGTTCAGTCGGCGTTGCTGCCGTAGCAACTGCACTTCAAATTTTTCAGTCAAATATATTTCTTACTGGCCTCGACTTCTCATTTATTCCCGGAAAAAGCCACAGTAAAGGCAGTCCCTTTTCCAATAGTTTATTGCGATCATCCAATAGGATGAAACCTGCTGACTCATACAAAATATCCATAGCCAGAAAAATAATATCAGTTCCCGGGAAATTACCCGATACAATAGTCTACACTGACCATGTTCTTGATACTTACGCGAAGTTACTCAATGACATCATCTCTGGTACTGACCGAGTCTATGATCTAACTCAGACCGGATATCCTCTCGGGGCGACTTTCACCGGTGAAAAATTATTTTCCCAATTAGTTAAGGTCAATGATCAGAATACAAAGGAGATCAAAGAGGCTGAAAATAAGATTCCATCCGGAGTTGATTTTCTTCTCCATGAATCTGAGTTGCTCCTCAATCTTATAATCGAATGGGAGAGGTTTAATGAATCTGATACTGATGAGATACCAGAAAGTTTAATGAATGCTCTTACAAAAGTAGATTACGTCTATGTAGATTTCCCAGACAGATTACCCCATCCCATAAAAGATGTCTCTTTTATCTCAAGATCAGTTCTTTCCGCAAGATACTACAGAGAAATTATCGCACAAAATTTATAAATAACAAAACCTGCTTGATCAAGCAGGTTTTGTTGTTAATCATCATCAGTCCTAAGAACTGCAAGAAAAGCTTCCTGAGGCAATTCCACATTACCAACCATTTTCATTCTCTTCTTACCCTCTTTCTGTTTTTCCAACAACTTTTTCTTTCGAGTAATATCACCACCGTAACATTTCGCAGTAACATCCTTTCTCAGAGCATTGATTGTTTCCCTGGCAACGATCGTGTTGCCAATGGCGGCTTGTATGGGTATTTTAAACTGCTGTCGGGGGATTTCCCCCTTCAACTTCTTAACGACCGATTTGCCTCTTTCATAGGCATTATCCTTAAACACAAGCTGACTGAGCGCATCGACTATTTCGCTATTGAGAACAATATCCATCTTAACGAGATTTGTATCTTTAAAACCGTGAAGTTCATAATCAAATGAGGCATACCCGCGACTGACGGATTTTAATTTATCATAAAAATCAAAAAGGACTTCTGCCAGTGGCATTTCATAAAAAATCTCAACCCTTTTTTCATCGAGATAATTCATATCCAGCTGTATCCCTCTTTTATTCATACACAAAGTCATAATATTCCCGAGATAATCAGTAGGAGTGATGATTGCCGCTTTAATATATGGTTCCTCGGCTTGTTCGATGGTTCCCGGATCCGGATACTCAGCTGGATTATCGAGAAAATAAGTCTCTCCCTTCATATTGGTCAAACGATATTGTACAGATGGAGCTGTCAAAACGATATTCAATCCGAATTCTCTTTCCAAACGAGCCTGAATGACTTCAAGATGAAGTAGTCCCAGAAATCCACATCTGAATCCGAAACCAAGAGCAGCAGAAGCATCTTTCTCGTAGACAAGTGAAGCATCATTCAACTTCAATTTATCTATTGCTGTATGAAGCTCCTGATACTGATTTGTATCGATGGGGTATATTGAAGAGAACACTACAGGTTTCACATCGCGAAATCCTTCATAAGCTTTTTCGCAGGGATTGTCTTTCAGTGTAATAGTATCACCGACACGGACATCGGCAATATTTTTAATACCGGCAATAATATAACCTACATCTCCCGGATTGAGCTCTTTTGTTTTTACGAGTCCAATCTTGAATACACCGACATCTTCTACTTTATAATCGTTCTTATTAGACATGAATTTGATATCATCACCTTCTTTCAGTGAACCGTCAAACATTCTAATATGTATAATAACCCCCCGATAAGGATCATAGTGAGAATCAAAAATTAAAGCTTTTAATGGAGCATCTCTATCCCCTGAAGGTGCGGGAATCCACTCAATTAGACCTTCTAACAAATCATCGATTCCCAATCCTGTTTTAGCGGATATGGGATATGCCATATCGGGATCGAGACCGAGATCATGATCTATTTGATGTTTCACTCTTTCAATGTCAGCACTGGGAAGATCCATCTTATTGATAACGGGAATTATCTCCAGGTCGTGTTCCATAGCCATGTACATATTGGACAATGTCTGTGCCTCTACACCCTGAGAGGCATCTATAAGAAGCAGAGCTCCTTCACAGGAAGAAATAGCTCTGGAAACCTCATAAGCAAAGTCAACATGACCGGGAGTATCTACAAGATTAAGCTCATAAACAGTACCATCTTTACTCTCGAAAGGGATTGTTACTGCTTGAGATTTGATGGTGATTCCCCTCTCCCGTTCTATATCCATGGAATCGAGCATCTGATTTTGAAAATTCCTGTCATTTACTACATTTGTTTTTTGAAGAAACCGATCTGCCAGAGTTGATTTTCCGTGATCTATATGTGCAATAATGCAAAAATTTCTTATCTTAGTCTGTTTATCATTCATAGATCGAATAATATCTTAATGGCGGGAAATCATCAATTACTGTCGAGACTCTTCCTGACAAGTAGAGAAAAATCCTCAGGATCAAATGGTTTTTGGATAAAATTCAGAACACTTTTTATTAGAATTTCATCTTTTATTGTCTCTTGATTGTGAGTTGAAGTATAAAGCGTTCTTACATCGGGAAAAATCCTTCCAATTCTATTACTGAGTTCTACTCCGGAAATAAGTGGCATAAACAAATCTGTAATGAGGAGCTCAATAGGTCTCTCTGTTTTTTCACTGAGAATAATAGCTTCTCCAGCATTTTTTGCCTCAATGACTGAATAATTTTTTTTATTGAGAATTCGCATCATTATTGAGCGAACAAATTCATCTTCCTCAACCACAAGTATAATTTCTTTACCTGCGTCCTGATTCTTTAATACAGCAGTTGAAATATCTTCCGGGATAGCATCGAGAACTCTGGGAAAATAAATATTGAATTTGCATCCCTTATCGGGAGAGCTTTGAAGATCGATAAAACCTCCAGAATTCTGAACAATACCATAAACTGTAGATAAACCGAGACCGGTGCCTTTCCCTATTTTTTTTGTTGAGAAAAATGGCTCAAAAATTTTTGAATGGATCTCTTCGGAAATACCGATTCCATCATCTTCTATCGTAAAAAGGACAAAATCTCCGCCGCCTTTATGTTTTATCAGATTGCTGTAGTGGTCCTTATATTGAGAAATGGCTGTGGAAATTTCTATTTGCCCATTTGTAAAGATCGCATCTCTTGAATTCACAACAAGATTGATCACAATCTGTTCAAGATGCACGGGGTCGATGTTTATAATGGTGTTTTCGTCAGTTAGATTCACATTAATTTGAATATCATCTGGTATGAGTTTGATAAATATACCATCCAGATCACGTACAACCTCATTGAGGTTTACATGCCTTGGGCTATGTACCTGGTTGCTTGAAAAAGTTAATAATTGTTTGGTCAATTTTACTGCTTTCTGAGATGTCGTCTGAATTCCTAGAATATCACTTTTTAAACTTTCATCTAAACTCATCAATTCTCCATTATCGAGAATGAGCGAGCAGTAACCCATGATTACTGTAAGAAGATTATTAAAATCATGAGCAATTCCTCCCGCTAATCGACCGACCGCTTCCATTTTTTGAGATTCTCTCAATTGAGATTCCAGGAAAACGGGAATTGTAATATCAGTCAGTGTCCAGACATAACCTGAATTTTGAGAGTGCAACTCATTCAATTTATTTTTTTTAATTTCTAGGGTTTTTTCCTTTCCAGCTTTATCAATAAAAAAACCTCTTCCTGCATTTTGATCAAATTTAATCTGAAAAATTTCAGAAAAGATTCTATCTAGTACAGCAGTTTCGGGAATCATTGCTTCAGCAACAGGATTCATATATTGAATCCTGTTATTAGAATCAGTAATGATGACAGCATCGGCAATACTATTGAAAGTCGTACTGAAAAGCTCTTCCCTTCTCTTAACCTCTTTCTCAAGCTCAATAATATTTAATCCCATTTCAATAATGATTAGAAGCTTCCTCTTATCATATGGTTTGATAATGTATCCATAAGGATAAGAGTTTTTCGCTTTAGTAATAGTGTCCCGATCGGCGTAAGCCGTCAAAAAAATAACAGGAATATTATACAATTTTTTAATTTTTAAGGAAGCTTCGGTTCCATCGAGACTTCCTTTAATATGTACATCCATAAGAATGAGATCCGGATGAGAGAAACAATTAATTTCATCAAAAAGCTGATCACTGGAATTGCATATTCTTGTAACGCGGTATCCGGATTTTTCTAACAATAGGCTTAAATCAAGTGCAACAACAGCTTCATCTTCGACTATGAGAATAGACTTCGGTGTCATAATTATTTATTGTTCTTCAAATCCTAATTTTGCCATCTCTTCGCGTAATTTTGCGATTTCAACAGGTTTGACTATATACGAAGAGGCTTCCCCTTTATTATAGGCTGTTACAACATTTTTCGGATCCCCAAGAGCGGTTGACATAATAGCTTTAACTCTATCCTGATCTGATAATCCAATCTCTCTTTCATAAGATCTAATCTGCTGAAGAGCTTCATGCCCGTCTAACTCGGGGAGCATAATATCCATCATTATCAGGTTATAAGGTTTTTTTTCTTCCCAAGCCAATTTGAATGAACTGACAGCTTCTTCACCATCGACAACAACATCACAACTTCCATAAGTTGACAGTAATTTTTTCATTAGGACTCTGCTCCCAAAATCATCTTCAACTATAAGAATTCTCATAAACCCCTCCTGCAGTATCAATCGACTCATTTATTACATCTTTATATATTCGCTGAAACTTCTCTTTATTTTTTAATTTTATCGCTATGGATAATCTAAATAAGATTTGAGATTCAAAATTGAGTTCCATTATATTATGAGTACGGCTGAATTCCTTTATCTTTTTTTCTATTTTTTGAAAATTTTCATTAACTAATAATTTTTCAGCTTCTTCAATCAGAGTGATCAAGTCCAGATAAGACTGACTTGTTCTATTGATTACTGGTTGATGATTCTTTTCCGGCTCACTGACTTCAATTTTGGTTGCCTGATCTTTGCTGATTGTCACAGGTATGTTCACAGTGAACTTGCAACCTTTTAATTTTTCACTTTCTAAATTAATGGATCCACCAAGAAGAACCAATAGTTCATTAACAAGAGAAAGACCGACACCTATGCCTCCATGCGCTCTCGTATGAGAACCGTCTGCTTGGGTTAAAAGTTCAAATATAATCTTTTTCTTCTCTTCAGTAAGACCAATCCCCGAATCTTTTACTTGAATAACAAGTATTTCCCCTTCTATACTCCCATTGATCTCAATGAGTCCATTTCTGGTAAATTTTACAGCATTACTGATAAGAGCAGAGAGAATATCTCTGATTTTATTTTTATCTCCTATCAAAAGGGGAATATTGTTGCAGATAATTTTTAAATCCAATGATTTCAAAATTATCTGCTTCTTAAAAGTCTTAGCGACTTCGGAAATGATCTGACCTATGGAAAAACGACTGTTCACGACCTTCAACAAGCCTTGTTCTATTTCAGTTAGCTCAAGAATATCATTGATCTGATGTAAGAGTTTATCTGCAGCTGTTCCTATAAGATCATGCATTACAGTTATTTCATCATCTGTTGACATCTCTGAAATAAGATAATTCATTCCGATGATGGTATTGAGTGGAGTTCTTAACTCATGAGTGACATTTGCCAGAAAATCACTTTTTGATCTGTTGGAATTCTCCGCGGAAAAACGTGCTTCTTCCAATCCGACCTCAAAAGCCACTTGCCTTGAAATATCACGAATATAATACACTTGACCCAATAATGTTTTTTCGTCATCTGTAATGTCGGTTTTTATAAATTCCACATCAATTTTTTTTCCGTCAAATTGAAAGTATGTTCGCTCACCTTCGGCAAAAATGAAATCATCAGGGATGAATTCCTCCCCTTTTTTTACACTGTTCTTAAGCAATTCGTTTGCTTTTTTATTTAAAAAGATCGTTCTATTTTCATCTGAAACAGTAAGAACGGCATCCTGAATATTATTGAGAGTCCCGTATAACCAATTACTATTTTCCTCAATCTTCTTCTTTACCGAAGCTCTTTTAATTGCCAGTTCTATTGTAATAAGGAGCTCGTTTTCTCTAAATGGCTTTAATATATAACCTGAGGCATCAGAAATTCTGGCTTTCTTAAGTGTTTTTTCATCGGCAAAGGCTGTAAGAAAGATTACCGGTGTATCAATCCGCCTTCTTATGAGAGATGCTGTTTCTATACCGTCTATAGATCCTTTCAGATTAATATCCATAAGGATCAAATCGGGGATTTCAGTTATTGCTTTTTCTACAGCCCTGCTCCCGGAAGAAACGATCCCGATGACTTCGAATCCGTGATCTTCCAGTCTTGTCTGTATATCGAGTGCAACTATACTCTCATCTTCAACGATTAGTATTCGACTTTTCAAAAATTAAAACCCGCTATCCCAGTAATTTTTTAACTACAGCCAGAAGTTTTTCAGATGTAAAAGGTTTCACAATCCAGCCTGTTGCTCCGGCGGCTTTACCCTCATCCATCTTAGAATTCTGTGATTCTGTTGTAAGAATTATAATCGGTATAAATTTAAAAGCTGGAATTTCCCTGATTTTAGAAACCATGGTTATTCCATCCATGTTTGGCATATTTACATCAGAGACAACCATATCTACAGGATTGGATTTTATAGTCTCCAACCCTTCTGCTCCATCAGAAGCTTCAACGGTATCATATCCTTCCTGCTGTAAAACAAATGTTACACTTTGTCTGATGGCAGCAGAATCATCTACTACTAAAATTTTTTTTGCCACTGTATATCTCCTATTGCATATAGTCTATTTTGCTGCTTTTAATGCCGCAGCTGATAAGTTCTGAAGAGGCAATATAGAATCGACTCCTCCTCTTTTAATTGCTTCATTAGGCATACCGAAAACGATACAGCTCTTTTCATCCTGTGCGATGTTCATAGAACCATTATCTTTCATCTCTTTCATTCCTCTTGCCCCATCATCTCCCATTCCAGTCATAATTACTCCAACAGCATTTTTACCGATATACCTCGATGCTGAACGAAATAAGACATCTACTGATGGTCGATGACGACATACCAGTGGTCCTTCTTTTATTTCTACATAATACCTCGCACCGCTTCTTTTAATGAGACAGTGCTTATTACCAGGAGCGATAAGAGCTCTCCCTCTTATGACTGAATCATTATCTGCAGCTTCTTTAATCTCGAGATCACATATCCCATTGAGTCTTTCTGCAAAAGCTTTGGTAAAATTTTCTGGCATATGCTGGACAATGACAATTCCCGGGGCATCTATAGGCATCGCTTCCAGAAACACCTTAAGAGCTTCCGTCCCACCGGTTGACGCACCCACCACAATAATTTTTTCAGTTGTATCGATATGCGTCGGTCTCGTAGACATTGAAAGCATGGCATCGGCGGTCAATTTCGGCTGAACTGTGCGTTTAACCGAAGGTGTCCTTGAGCCTGAAGAGCTTTTCTTATTGATTTTTGCCATAGAAGCAGCTTTTACGGCATCGAGAAGTCTGACTTTGGAATCTTCGAGAAACTGTTTTGTTCCCATTTTAGGTTTCTGAATTATATCTACAGCACCGAAGTCCAGCGCATTCAATGCATTGTCTGAACCGGTTTCACTTTTACTTGAACAGATAATAACAGGTATGGGATTCTCAGACATAATTTTTTTTAGAAAAGTCAGCCCGTCCATTCTGGGCATTTCAATATCCAGTGTTATAACATCCGGTTTAATTGTTTCCAGCTTCTTCAGTGCTATAACAGGGTCTGCTGCCACACCGATTACATCTATTTTTTTGTCATCTTCAAAAATCTGCTTTAATGTCTGCCGTACAACAGCGGAATCATCGACTATTAAGACTTTTATTTGAGTATCAGCCACTTTTATTCCCCCATCAGGTCAATAATTTCTCTTCCATATGTACCAACTGAGTTATTTTCAAAACATCAAGGATCAATGCTATTGAACCATCACCCAATATTGTACCACCCGAAAGGCCTTCTATATCCCTGTATATGGATCCTAGAGTTTTAATTACAGTCTGATAATCTCCAATGACTTCATCAACAATAAAACCTATGCGATTGTCATGACTGTTTACAACTATCAGCTGTTCAATCTCCGGTTTTTCTCCGGGAATATTGAAAAAATCTCTCATTCGGATGTAGGGAAGAAGTTCACCTCTGATCGATGCGATTTTCTGCTTCCCATTTACATTTTCACCCTGGAGATGTTCAACACATTCTTCAACAACGGAAAGGGGGAATACATAAAACTCGTCGCTTATTTTTACAAGCAGACCTTCTATAATGGCAAGAGTGAGAGGTAATTTCAATTCAATTGATGATCCCTTCCCCGGCTCACTGTCGATGCTGACCATTCCTCCGAGGTTTTCGATCTCTTTACGAACAACATCCATCCCGACTCCTCGACCGGAGACTTTGGTAATAGTGGAGTTCGTTGAAAAACCCGCTGCAAATATCATTTTATACAGCTCATGGTCAGAGATTTCCTCATCAGCAAGGAGAATACCTCTATCTATAGCTTTTCTTCTAATTTTTACAGCATCGAGACCTGCTCCATCATCTGATACTGTAATCAAAACGTTGGCCCCTGAATGTTCTGCGGATAAAGTAATTGTCCCACCGGGTGATTTCCCCTTGGAGACCCGTTCTTCAGGATTTTCAATTCCATGATCAAGAGAATTCCTGATAAGATGAACCAGAGGATCACTTAATCGCTCGATAACAGTTTTATCGAGTTCTGTTTCTCCTCCGACAGTTTCAAGAGAAATATCTTTACCTAAATCTGAAGAGAGATCCCGTACAAGACGTTTGAACTTGCTGAATGTAGTGCCGATAGGGAGCATTCTCATGCTCATAGAGTTATCCCTGAGCTCAGAGGTAAGTCTCTCCAATTGCTCGGCGATGGATATTATTGAGGCATCCTGCTTATGTGAAGCAAGCTCTGTCAGATGAGCCTGCACGGTTACCATTTCACCGACAAGGTCAACCAGTTCATCAAGCTTGGTAGAGTCGACCCGCACGCTTCCTGAGTTCACTAAGGTTTTCTTTTTTTCCAGAATTTTTTTAACTTGTTTCTGCTCTTCAAGGGCAGAATCTAACTGGGGTTGAGTCACTAAGTTATTTTTAACGAGGACTTCACCTACTTTTTGCTGTTC
>JADGDJ010000341.1 GCA_016744925.1 Spirochaetaceae bacterium | reverse complement strand
GTAATACACAGCCTCGAGAAAATGATCTCTCTCAATACTCTCACATCCATTGAGATCGGCAATTGTCCGTGAAATTTTTAATACAGAATGGCAAGCCCGTGAAGAAAGAGAGAGCTTACTCACTGTACAAGTAAACAATATGCGGGTCTCTTCATCCAATTTACAATATTTCTTCACTGCACCGGCTGGTATTCTGGCATTCCTGGAAAAGTTCTCCCCTGAATAGCGCTTATTCTGCATTGCCACAGCGGCGTCCACCCTCTTTTTAATGCACTCGCTGGACTCACTCTCTCCTTCCAGTAAATAAGCCGGATCTACAGGTTTTACGGGGACCCTCATATCAATTCTATCCAGTAATGCTCCTCCGATCTTTTTCCAGTATCGATGAATCTCATTGATAGAACAGACACAGGCGCTGCTCTCTTTCCCGAGATTTCCGCAGGGACAGGGATTGGCAGCCATTACCAACTGAAAATCAGCAGGATACCAGTAGGAATTGCCTGCCCTTGCTATAGATATTTTTCCGTTTTCAAGAGGCTCTCTCATCCCCTGAAGCAGACTACCACCGAATTCAGGTGTTTCATCGAGAAATAACACACCTCTATGAGCCAGTGATACTTCTCCCGGGAGAATTTCTGAACCTCCTCCTACCATACCTTCCTTTGATGCTGAATGATGGGGCATGCGAAATGGTCTTTCGGTAATGATCGCTACCCCTTCAGGAAGCCTTCCTGCCTGAGACCAGATCCTTGTGACTTCCAGAGCTTCCTGACCTTCTAAATCAGGTAAAATCCCGGGCAAACGCAAGGACGCCATGGTTTTCCCCGAACCGGGAGGACCAAAGAGCAGAATATTGTGCATACCCGCAGCACATATCTCCATAGAACGTCGTAAAATCGGCTGTCCCATGAGATCTGAGAAATCTAAATTATTGTTTTCAGACAAATTGGACTCTTTAAACAAGGTTTCCGACGAATTTTCTTTTATCCCCGATTGTATTTTGTGAATAATAATAGGCAGATCCTTCAAATGTTGAATTCCGAAAATATCCCCTTTTCCAAGAACAGATGCTTCGCGAGTATTACTCTCCGGTAAGATAAAGATATGAATATCATTTTCCAGGCCGGATGCGACTGCTGACAGCACCCCCTTAACCGGCCGGATTTCTCCATTGAGCATGAGTTCACCTAATATCATTATTTTTTTGTCTTGGATCGGGGGTAATTTTGATGAAGCAAACATAATTTCAGCCGCTATAGAGAGATCGTGTGAAGCACCCTCCTTTCGGACTCCTGCTGGAGCCATATTGATGAGTAATCTGTCTCTTGGGAATTCAAACCCGCTTCTTTTAACGGCTATTCGGATTCTTTCACGGGCTTCTTTTACCGCAATATCGGGTAAACCGACAATATCAATTCCGGGGATACCCCTCCGGACATCGACTTCAATAGAGATTATTGTTCCATCAAATCCTGCTGATGCATAACTAAAAACGGCCATTTTATCCTCCCGTATAAAATACGGGAAATAAAATAGCCGCGATTCAAAATCTTATTTAAACTTCATTCTTTCAGCTTCAACGAGGGAGTCACAGAGTTCGTTGTACTCATCCCCTGAATGACCTTTAACCCAGTTCCATTTCAGCTGAAGTTTATCGGCTTCGCTTTTGAGGGCAATCCAGTATTCTTTATTTTTAACGGGTTTTTTAGCAGCTGTTTTCCAACCGTTTTTAATCCAGTTAAATATCCACTGAGTCAATCCGTTTTTCACATATTGAGAATCCGTATATATCTCAACAGACTTGTCGCTGAGATCACGATTTTCGTTGATATGCATCAATGCCTTAATGACTGCTGTGAGCTCCATTTTATTATTAGTCGTCGATGGGTCTCCGCCGGATAATCGCAATTCGTTACCATCATAGAGAAGAACAGCAGCCCATCCGCCGGGACCGGGGTTCCCCGTACAACCGCCATCTGTATATACAACAATATTACTCAAAAAAACCACCTTTATTAAATATCATAATTATGTAGAACTTGATTTAAGAATCTTTAAATATTTTCAATCCCTTCTTCAGGATTTCCAGACAAACTCTACAATCATCTTCTGCCCTGTGGGCATTTCTCACATCTATTGATAAAAAAGATGCCAGATTTTTTTGAGAATAACTCTTCATTCCAGGCCAGACTTTTTTTGATAGTCTGATAGTATCGAGAACCCTCATATCGGGAATCGTCATCTCAGCCCGACCAAGAGACTTTTTGATAAACCCCACATCAAAAGATGCATTATGAGCAACCAGAACAGAATTTTCAATAAAATTGAGGAATTCTGGCAGGATCTGCTCTACAACTGGTTTGTTCATTACATCTTTATCATAAATTCCATGAATTGAACTTACCAATGCCGGAATATTCATTTCGGGATTAATGAGAGAATTCATCGAAGATGTAATTTCACCACGAGAATATCTAATAGCCCCAATTTCGACTATTCGATCTTTACGGTTATTCAAACCGGTAGTTTCAAGATCAAAAACAACAAAATCCGGTTCTTCATTTTTTAGAAAGCTTAAATCGTATATCAATTCCATAATAAAAGAACTTTATCGTGACTTAAATATTAAATCAAGCAATCTTCCAGAAAAGAAAAGATCCTGCTATTATAGAAAAATGACAATTGCTCAATTAATGAAAGAATACAATCTTGAAATAGATGACATACGATGGTACTTATCCATATTGGAAGCGGATAAGCTTATGAATTTTCCCCGTGACAGAAAAGAACTTACCCGCTATATATGGTCCGGTGAATTATCTGATAATCTCTACAATATGGAAGAAAACTATCTCAGTTCACTTCAGGAGCAGATGGATAGAAATATTACTGATGAATCAAATATAAGAGATTTTTTTAAAGAAGCCGAACTCACGGCCTCAAAAAGAAAGAGATCCGGTGATATACCGAATCTCTGAATTGTTAAAAACATATGGTTGCCCTCTATTCATACATAAAGAGGGCAATATCATTGAAATTATTCTGCCGCTGATTTTACAAGTTCATCAACTTGTTTCTCAATAGCTTTGATTTTCACAGCAGTTCCAGCTTTCGCTTTCTCAAGAGCTAAACCAGCAGCCTCACAGCATGATGCGTAAAATTTAATTTTGGGTTCGGTACCCGATGGGCGAGCCGTAACCAGACTTCCCTCTTCGAGTAAAAATTGCAGGACATTGGATGAAGGTAAATCAATATTATTTTTTACCTCCCCTGAATTACAGTATTTAGTCGTGCTGTTTTTATAATCAATTATTTTAGAAATCTTAATTCCACCAAATGAATCCGGAGGATTATTCCTGAGTTCAACCATAAGATTATCCATAATGGCAGCCCCCTGCTGTCCCTCAAAATAATTGGAAAAAAGAGCTTCTTCGTAATATCCGTATTTTTCATAAATTTCATTCAAATGATCAAGTACAGATCTTCCCTGGGTTACATTCCAAAGAGCCGTTTGTGCAG
>JADGDJ010000340.1 GCA_016744925.1 Spirochaetaceae bacterium | reverse complement strand
ATATCACAATAGAATTACGGCGAAAAGATAAATCTTCATAGGTCTACCGCCCATTCTCTGTCTTTAGTTTGTAATATCTCTGTGATAATTGAGAATATAAGAAAAAGAAAAATATAGAAATATATGAAACAGAGGTTTAAAAGTCCTTAATAATTTTAATATGATATAAAAATATGAAATTAAATATTTTGATATTTTTTGAGTTTTAATATTCAAACTATTGCGTGAATAAAAATCCTGCCCTATTATTCAAATACATTTTTAAACGCTGATTTAACTTAGAGTAACTTTTACAAAGAAAAATTATTATACTGTCCAGAAAACATATAATTTTTTTAAAATTGCTAAAACGATCTTTAAAAGCAAGTTTGAATTAACAATTAGGAGATAACAAATGAAAATGGAGAATGGAAAGTACTCTGTTTATGGTAACACTATAAGTAAATCTGAAACAAAAAAAGTCCAGAAATGGCAGAATATGTTTAAAAAGAAATTCAATTATGATCCCAATGAAATTTATAATTTAAGCCTTGTGGAAAACGAGCAGCTGGGGCCAATATTTGGATTACAGAATATTGTCAGAGATCAGAATGGTAAGTCAATAGAGCCTGGTAAAGGTATTATTGTCTCAACTATAAGAATGGGATTCGGTCATTATAGAATAGCGATGGCTGGCGTATCTGCTGCTAAAGCAATGGGGTATGAACCATACTGGTTAGATCTTCTATCCATTCCGGGAATGCCGACACATATCATCAACCATTGCAACACCTGGTACAGTAAGTATTCCAGAATCTCACAGAAAAGTGCCTGGTTTAACAAGCATATTTGGGAACCTGTGACTACCGGAGAAAACACTCTTCCGGGACTGAATGGTTTACTCAATAAATGGATAGTGGGCTGGCCCTGGCGTTTCCTTAAAACAAATATCAAAGATTATATGATGTCCGAACTGATTGGAAATCTCCATAAGTCTCTTCCATCTGAAATGCCTATTCTCACGGCTCATATGTGGAATTGCATGGCAGCTGTTTCCGGTGGAATGAAAAATGTTGTCGATATGATGTTTGATAACTGGCCGATGGCATTTCAGCTGACAGAAGGTGCAAAACACGCCGTTCAGTCACCTTCAGGTTATTATGGATTTCGTGCGATGAAAGGTTTTGATGCTAAAGGCAAAATTCTAAGCGGCACTCCTAAAGATTCTGTTTTTTTTACAGGCCATCATGTAGATCATGAACTGGTTCACAATATAGAAGCAGACTGCAAAGCCCGCATGGATAGAGCCGCTAAAGGAGATCCCAGAAGATTTATGATCACCATGGGTGGTGCCGGAGCACAGAAAGAACTTTTCAAAGCGGTAATTGATCATGCTATTCCTCTTATCAAAGAGAAAAAGATCACTCTCTTTGTAAACCTCGGTGACCATGCCGATAACTGGAATTGGCTCGAAGGTGAACTCAAAGGCAACATGGATATGACGACCACTCATTTTGACTGGAAAGATACCAAAAGCTTTACTGACACTATCCGTGAGGGAGAGTGTGAAGGACTTCACATTTTCCTCCATGACAACACTTTCCATGGTGTTTATGCGACAAACTATCTGATGCGCGTTACTGATGTAATGATTACCAAACCAAGTGAACTCGCTTTCTATCCCATACCCAAAATCTTCAATGAGAGAGTCGGTGGACATGAAATGTGGGGAGCCATAAGAGGTTCTGAAATTGGTGATGGTACTGTAGAAGTAGCTACAATTCCGCAGTTGATTCAGGCAATTGATCTTCTCACTCATGAAGATGATCTTCTGGAAATGTTCTGTGATTGCATTGTAAAGAATAAAAGCATAGGTATATACGATGGAGCCTACCACAGTGTGGCATTGGCTACGGGTACAACGTTTGACAGATCTAAGTTGATCAACGACTGAGTTATTTCAATTCAAAAAAAGCTGTTCTGCTGGTGATCGTTCACAATGGCAGACTGCTTTTTTTAATGTATTAGTTCTGCTGAGTCCATGGGAATCCAGCATGTATTTCCATCGGATAATTCAATGTAAAACCATTGGTTGCGTTCAGAAATTACTATAAATTCTACTCCTTCTGTCAGATCTTGAGTAAAGCTATTCTCATAACCATCACTATCCCCTTTTCGTGCTGTAACTTCTTTATAAATGATTACACCTTCATGAGGTTTTAGAATATCAATAAATACTGAAATACTGAAACAAAGCAGACAAAACAGACCAATGATTTGAATATTCCTAAGGTATTTTTTCTTCTTGAACAGCCTGATTGATGCGGACGAAAAAATAATGAAAACAAGCGAAACTAGAATATGAACACGTGTCCCGAAAGAAATATCATAATGAATAAAAAAAAGCGTTTTCAAAAGGGCATTTTGGTCTTTTCTCTCAATAAGGTTTTCGACAGATAATCGGGCAACAGACAAATTATTTCTCACTATATGATTGCTGGGGATTCTAAGTTCCGCTTTTCTATAATTCAATATGGCCTTTCCCAAATTTCCGGAATTCATCCAACTGTTGGCGGCATTATAGTAAATATATCCGTTATCGACTTTTTGAGTAGATATTAATTCCTCGAGAAGAGATGCTGAGCGGTAAAAATACTCGTCCTTTTCCTCTTCAATTTCAGATACCATAGCTTTCTGAAAATAGCTTTCTGATTTCTGAATGGCATTATATTCTTCGCTGTTATTAGAAAAGTTACGGGAACAGGAAAGAAATGAGATAAGAGTCAGTACTATTAGTAATATTTTTTTCATGTGAACTCCCTGGTAAGAGAATAAAATTCATTGAGAACTGTCATTCCATCGAGCGATTTTTTTTCTTTCGAATATTCGTTTTCTTCAAAAGAGAACAGTAGCTCTCTGACGGCATTTGATACTTCATAATCAATATGCAGATCAATCAGGCATTGGAAGATTTTATCAGGTGGAAAATAACTCTCTCTCATTTGACAATAATGTCTCAAATAGTTTTTAATTTCTTTTGAAACACTATTAATATCTGTTTTGTTTTCTTTAAGAATTTTTGCATAAATAGTACTGAAATCAGAATTATCCTTCATAAGGGATCGTGTAATTTTTTGAATCATACCTCTTTTTTTGTACACGAGGAGTGATAAATAAATGATTATGGGAAGGAAAAAAAGCAAGATAATCTTTGGGTTTTTAAGGATTGGATTCTGTCCTCCATTCCCCTTTTGCAAAAGAAGTTCACTCTCGAAATTGAACAGGAGACCGTCCTCATTGGAAATCAATTCTTTTCCGTCATTTGTTTCCGACACAGTATAACCGGTACTTTCCAAATCTGCCGATGTGACAATATTCGTTTCCAGGACTTCTATAGGGACAGCGGGAATATTAACTCTTTTCAAAGATCCCGTTTGAATATCAAAATATGGCAAATCCCATTGGGGGATCCCATCTA
Source organism: Spirochaetaceae bacterium (assembly GCA_016744925.1). Taxonomy (GTDB): domain Bacteria; phylum Spirochaetota; class Spirochaetia; order DSM-2461; family DSM-2461; genus Spirochaeta_F. Next base: position 76 of record JADGDJ010000340.1, on the reverse strand, counting down.
TATGTCTATTATTCACACGTATTGTCTGAGCAAAACTCACAGATTCACCATCGACTTTTCCTGGAGACCTTCGATC
>JADGDJ010000085.1 GCA_016744925.1 Spirochaetaceae bacterium | reverse complement strand
GAAATGAAGGATCTCAGCTGTTGTAGCACTATCAGATCGGGATATCTTCTCAAAGGGCTTGTTGCCCGGCAGTAAAAGTCCAACCCCAGTCCGCCGTGACCTTCGGGAACAGTGGACATGCGACTTCTCTTCATAAATTTTCTGGAGCCGAACTGAGATGCGGGATCCGGTTCGGGTGGTTTATCAAATTCCGGTTTCGGCTGAGTGGCGAAAGGGACAGTGATATTGTTGCGGATGGCAAAAAGTGCTGCACCGTTCCCCGCCATAAGCATAGCATCTGTCACAAGTTTACGACTTTTCAGCTCAGGGAGAACTCTGATATCCACAATTCCCTCTTCATCAGCTCTGATTTTAACTTCGGGAAGATTGATATTCACTGAACCGTTTGCTAATCGTTTTTCTCTGAAACGGGATGTCATTTCAAAAATCTCTTTAAAGGGAGATTGTTCGAGCATTGTATCGGCATTGTTATAGGTCAAACGGGTCACTTTCACATTTGACAGAACAATCTGTATATCATCGACATCCATGTTTTCATCGTATGTGAGTCCGAATGAAAAAGCCGGAGAGATTTCATGTAGTCCCAGACCGAGTTGATCCGTTGCTCCCTGGGGAAGCATTGTGGAAGTCAATTCAGGCAGATAGAGGTTGGCACCCCGCCTTGAAGCTTCCAGGTCGGCTTCGCTATCGGGAGGAGCCAATGCCGCCGCATCGGCGATGTGAATCCAAATGCGATCCCCATCGATACTGATGGCATCGTCGGGATCCGTGTTCCCCTCATCATCTATGGCAAATGCCTCGAGATGTGTGAGATCCAGACGATCTTCATCATCGAGGTCACCCAGAGCAACTGTGGAACTTTTAATTGTGAGATCCATTCGCGCCGGCCAGGGATTGACTGTGTGATCCCAGACCCCCAGATCGAGAAGCATTTTGTGAGCATTCTCAGGAGTTCTACTTTTCCCGAATTCTTTTAATATTTTTGAATCTTTGCTCTTTTTGTAAGCCATATTCTCGAGATCGATAAACTGACTGCGGTCTTCACTTATTATATCTTTATTTTTAAGCCTTTCGATAAAGGAAAGCCATCGACTCTCCTCTTCTGCTTTTTTGTTGGCCGCAGATTTAGCAATTTCAACCTCTTCAGGTGAACAGACAATGATATCGTCTACTGATCCTTTGAAATACACAGTCCGATTTAGAAGCATGTAGGCCTGCCAGGCAGTAGAGGGAGAAAAGTCCCCGAATACGATCCCCGCCAGTTCTTCCAGGTCGGGTTTTTCATCAATGAGCAGTTCCCATCCCTCTTCCACATCAGCGTCGATCTCTTTCAGATCGGCTAACTTGCTGATAGGGCCTTTGTGCAGAAGCTGTATATCTTTATCTCGCACTTTTTTGGTCTTATCGCCATAGAGGCTGATATCTATTTTATCAGCCACGGCTGTGACTATCGCGGGATTGTGTTTGTATAGTACTAAACTGTTTTTTTCCATAGGGATAAAATAGTACTGAAATTCAGAAAAACAGTACAGCTCCTCTTATTATTCTTTCACATTTACAGCATAAAAGAATGCAACATCTTCTATTTCATCATCAAACTTTTTGTATGAATGAGAATTTCCCGATTCTGCAAGAATCTTATCGGCTTCTTCAACACTCTCATCAAAGAAGAGCTCAAGCGAGGGATTGGACCTTTTCCAGGGAGGATGCGCGTTGATGACAGCCTCAAAATCGAGTGTGATTTTATCGTCGACAACCTCTTTGTACTGCCATTCTCCCGTTTTCAAGTCGAACTCGTAAAGCGGTATAAAAAGATGCGCTTTTTCAATAAGGTATTCCAGGGTTTTACATATATATTCAAATTCCGAATCGGAAAAGCTATAGTGCAGATTGAGCCTGACCCATCCCGGTTTTAGACCATTGTATCCGCGGTCTTCCACTAAATGAACAAATCGGGAAGAAAGTTCTTTGTCTATACTGAGCAATCGATGTCCGTAAGGACCAGCACAGGAGCATCCCGCCCGGGTCTGAATTCCAAAAAAATCATTCATGATTCTCGTAAATAAGCGGGGATGAATAACACGGCTATTGTGCTTTACATTGAATGCGATGATATTCACTTTTTTAGCAGGATCGGTCGATCCATAAAAATCAATTCTCTCATCATCTTTAAAGCGGCTGATAAATTCAGTAAAAAGATATCTTTCGATCTCTTCAATCGTCTCTATGCCAACTTTATCTTTGAGTTGAAAAACCAGAGATGTTTTAATGGCCTGAAGGATTCCCGGTGTACCTGGCTTTTCTCTTGTTTCTATATCATCTGAAAATTTCTGAGAATCATATGTTACAAAATCGACTGTTCCCCCTGCGGCAATGGAGGGAGGAAGAGTTTTCTGATATATTTTTTCATTAAAAACCAAAAGTCCTGATGCTCCCGGTCCTCCAAGGAATTTATGGGGAGAGAGGAATATGGCATCAAAATATGATTCTTTATTTTTATTCATATCAATTTCCACATAAGGGGCACAAGCTGCAAAGTCAAAACAGGCAATAGCATCGTGCTTATGCAGAATCCGGGCGACTTCATATATGGGAGTTTTAATCCCTGACACATTAGAAGCTGCAGAAAAGGAGCCTATTTTCTCTCTCTTTTTATATTGTTCAGCAGAAACCATTGATTCCAAAGCCTTTAGATCCAGTTCTCCGCTAGTGTTTAGCGGAACTTCAAGAACCTCACAAAGGCTTTGACGCCACATGATCTCATTAGAGTGATGTTCATAGGGACCGACAAAAACGATCGGTTTATTTTTTTTCATCTGCTGTCTGAGTGAAGTTTTGCAGGGAGCTTCCAATTCGGAGACTAAGGAACAGGAATCAATCATGGTATCCAGCCGGTGTTTTGTAGCCGGAGTCCAGAAAACACCGAGAATCTGTTGAAGCCTGGTAATAGCACCGGTTGCTCCCGTCCCTGTGAATATAATTTTCCCCGTATCACCGGCGTTAACCAGTTTTTTAATTCTCTCTTCAGATTCATGAAGAAGATTGGTCATCGTCTTACCGGTAAAATCATCATCAGTGTGAGAATTTGCATAATAACGAAGTAAATTTTGCAGGTAGTTTTCAATAAAGTACAAACCACGACCACTGGCCGTATAATCGGCATAAACAAGTGGTCTATCACCAACAGGAGTTTTAAAGATATCATTTCGGCCAATAATTTCATGTCTCAGCCATTCCTGTTGTATCATCTCTTTTATGGGTTTCATCTCAATTCACTCCTCAAGCACTAATGATATTTGATAGATAATACCCTCTCGATGCAATTATATCAATCTTTTATCAAATGAACTATTCATATCAACCACTTCAATATTAGAATTGAATTGTAAGTTAGTATTGCGGAGTGATAAAACTTGGATAAATATATTCTGGACCAGAATTTTGAAAAATTTAAATCAAAAAAATTGCATCTCGATGCTTATACAACTAAAAAACTGGGTATAGTTGTCAACCAGACAATTTTAAAAATAAACGACTTTCATCTTTACTGCATTCCTTTCGATCTTGCCTTACGATCTTGCAATGTCATTATGATACTGGATAAGAAAGAAGTTGAATTTTTTACAAAATCTTTTGACAAAATTCATTCAATTCATTTCGTTTTTCAGAATACCATGTTCAAAAAACCCATTTCGCTTTTTCTCAGATGCAAAATTATTAATCTGAAAGTGATGAATCCCGATACAAACCACTGTCTCGTCTCTCTTCAATACACGGCTATCCCCAATGATTACAAAGAGATTCTCATCGCTATTTTCAAACGTAATGAAGCGTTGGAGTTCCTCTTTAAAAACGAGAATTTTCGAACAAAAGAGCTCGCTCGGAAATCACTGAAGTCCGCAAAAATGGATGATGCTATCCACCTAAGAACTGAAAATGGCTCAGAACCCTTAAAGATGCTGATAATAAGCACATCCATGTCTTTGCTTAAAATAATAGGAGATGATTCATCAAGTCTCTATCCTGTAAACAGCCGCGTACAGATTGAATTGTTTTATAAAGATGACTCTTTCTTTATCGATGGAACCGTGGTAATACTTAAAGATTCACAAGAAATCCCCGGTTATTCAATCATGGATATTAAACTCGATTTCTCCAACTATCTAACAGATCTTCTTTATCAGTTTATTAAAAAACAAGAAGAATAATCTCCCTATTTGTTGACTCATTTTTTGCATAATTTTATAGTGTAGCTCATGCTCGACAATAACAATTTAAAGACATTTTTTCTGTTTCCTCAAAAATTAATTTTCGAGGATATTGCAGAGATCCTCGTAAAAGAACAAATCGAAGCTTTTGTACTCAATAATCATGTGGAATTCAAAGATGCCCTGAGAATTTTCAATAAGAAATCCATTGCATTTATCAATATAGATTCTGTTCTATCAGATTTAGAATGGATCGAGTACGTTCGAAATCTCCGGGAGGATCCCCATTTTTCATCAATTAAAATCGGCATCCTGTCGTTCAATCCCGATGATAAGCTCAAAGAGATTTATCTAAAAGAATTAAAGGTTGAATGTGGATATCACATCTTATCTCGAAAGAACAAACTATACGAAGATAATATCAGGCAGATAGTATCTGAAGAACAGGCAATTGTAGGGAATAAGATTCTTAAATTAGATTTTAAAAGAGATGATTCCATTCTATTTAAAATAAATGAAAAAATGCAGATTTTAGAGGGATCGGTCAATGCTATAAGTTCTGCCGCCATGAGCATTACACTGGAAAACGATATGTTCCTGAAAGGTGGAATGGAATTGAATGATATCCGTTTGAGTTTCAGGGAAAGCCGGTGTAAAATGCAGGGTATAGTCGTGGGGAATTCCCAGAGTAATAAAAACCAGTTTATCATTAAATTCAATTCGATTTATCTTGATATTCATGAGAATCCCATTTCTAGTATTATACATACAGTTCTTGATACCAATATGAGGGAATTAGTCAGATAATTATGCTATACAAGTTCACAGAAGAAGATCAGTCCATTCTCAAAGGGGTACAATCCGTAATGAAGGGAATAGCCTTTATTTACGGAAAAAACTGCGAAGTGGTACTCCACTCTATGGAGCACGAGGACCGCGCAATCATAGCCATTGAAAACAATCATGTTAGCGGACGGGATGTAGGTGATCCTATGAGTGATTTTGTTTTTAAACTGCTCGAAGATATGTCTACTGCTGATGAACCTTTTATCAATTTCTTTAAAAACACAACATTGAGCAAGAATGAACTAAAATCCTGTACGACCCTAATAAGAAACAATAAAGACAGAATAATAGGTGCACTCTGTATCAACATGGATATTTCAATGCCGGTTAAGGATTTTTTTAGTGATTTCCTTCAGTTCGACTCTGAGAAATACAGTGGGACAAAAAATGCTGCCTACACACAGAGCACAAGAGAATTGATTGATTCGTCTATTGATGCGGCTCTGGAAATAGTGAACAGGCAAAGAGGACTCTCTTCCACTGAAAGAAATAAGGCAGTTATATTTGAACTCTTCAAAAAAGGGATTTTCAGCGTAAAAAAAGGTGTAGAAATAACTGCTGAAGAGTTGGGAATTTCAAAATTCACGGTTTATAACTACCTGAAAGCCCTGAAGGGAACAGAGATTGAATAAGGGATCTACCTCTGTTCTGTAACATTAACTCTTAAGATACTTTTGCCAATACTTTTTTTATTGCCCTTTTAAATCCGGGAATCGAATTAATAATCACATTATCTTCAACACAGTAGGAAAGCCTAAAGTAGCCGGGCATATTGAATCCGGAACCGGGTACAGAGAGGATATTTTCATCCTGGAGCAATTGAGCGAATTCAATATCATCACCACCAGGTGCTTTGATAAAGAGATAAAATGTTCCATGAGGCAAAATAAAATCATAGCCCATCTCCTTAAGAGGAGATGAGAGAAGATCCCGTTTTTTCCTATAAACTTCAGGATCTACAGTTATTCCATTCACTTCTACAATAGCCCTCTGCATCAATGCGGGAGCATTGGTAAACCCCATCCCTGTTGTAGACATAATCATGGCCTGCATTATGAGATCGGCATCTTCTGCATCCGGATGGATAGCCGCCCAACCTATCCTTTCACCTGGAATGGAAAGACTTTTGGAGTAGGAGGAAACCAGAATAGAGTTGCTGTAATTGGACAGTATCGGGGGTACTTCCACACCGTCAAAAACTATCTGTCTATAAGGTTCATCGCTGACCAGATAAATCTGCCGATTGAGTTCACGGCTCTTCCTTTCAAGCATGACGCTCAGATCTTTGATCTGTGACTCGGGATAGATAACTCCGGAGGGATTGTTGGGAGAATTGATTATGACGGCTGCTGTGTCTTTATTAAGGGCGGCTTCCATCGCTTCCAGGTCGAGATTAAAATTCTCCTGACAGGGAACTGTTTTCAGAACTCCTCCGAAATTCTCGACATATGTTTTATAGACGACAAAATTGGGTATAGAAACGACAACATTATCACCGACATTTAAAATGGCCTGAAAAAGAAGGTTGAGAGCTGCTCCTGCTCCACAGGTCATGATTATATCTTCCTTCCTCAACTCAACACCTTGCTCATCTGTTAAAAAATTAGCGACATATTCTCTTGTTTCCGCATATCCCCCATTTGTCATATAAGCATGCTTATAGGGAATTTTCTTTTTCATAATTTTGATAACCGCTTCGGTAAATTCCACCGGTGGTAGAACATTGGGATTCCCAAGACTGAAATCGTAGACATTATCAGCTCCGAATTCTTTTTTAAGCCTCGTCCCTTCATTGAACATCTTTCTTATTAGAGAAGTGCCGAATATTGCGATATGTGTGTGTTTTGCTATGGCCAAATTAATACTCCTTTAGTGTTTCTGCACCGTAAATATAGCGGCTTCCCGCTTCTGCCAGCGCGGCTAATTCATGCTCTCCTGCCAGAATCTCAACAGGTGCAATCCAATCGATGTATTCACTGACCCATTTTGTACAGAGTGGCGCAAATGCCAGTCCGCCCGTGAGAATTATTCCGTCGACCCGCCCTTTTAAGGCTGCCGCGGCACTTCCGATTTCCCGGCCTATCTGGTAAGTCATCGCGTGATAGACCTCTTCGGCTTGTTCATCGCCTTTACCTATTCTCTCTTCGATAATTCTTCCGTCATCGGAACCGAGGTATGCGAGAAGACCGGATTTTTTCGTAAGGACGGAGTTCAATTGGGCGGCATCTTTATATTTTCCAGAGAAACACATTTTTACAAGAAGTGTCGAAGGGAGTGATCCTGCCCTCTGGGGAGAGAAAGGTCCCCCGTCGTTGGCATCATTTGTATCGATCATCTTCCCTTTTTTCATGGGAACAATAGAGATTCCGCCACCTAAGTGAGCGATAATAAGATTGAGATCCTCCATCTTATTTCCCCGGGATTCAGCATAACGTCTAGCCATAGCTCTGATATTCAGGGCGTGCAGACGGCTTCTCCGCTCCATTTCCGGAAGACCGGAATAGCGGGAGTATGGTTCGAACTCATCAACTGAAACGGGATCGGCTATAAGAGAGGAACACTTGTATTGCTCAGCTACTGAGTGGGCGATTAAAGCCCCCAGATTAGAGGGGTGATTTGAGTATTTTTCCGTTCTGAGCTCTTTGAGCATAATCTCGTTAATAGCGTAACTTCCTGCTGAAAGTGCTTTCACGGGGGCGCCTCTACCGGCACAACAGTCGATCTCTGATACATTGTTCTTCTTTAAAAAATCACTGACAGTTTTAGAGCGGAATGATTCCTGTGCAGCTGTACTTTCAAATTTATCCAGTTCTTCCGCTGAATGAGTCAGTGACTGTGATGCGATTTCCTGTACAACTCCAGCACTGCCACTCTCATACAAAGCGACTTTAGTGGATGTGGATCCAGGATTAATTACCAGTATTTTTTTCATTTTTCTCCCCCGATGCCGCGGCGAGTGCCAGTATTATAGAATTTCTCTTAACATTGGCTTCATCGGCTCTTGAAAGCATTATTATGGGGAAAGATGCTCCTGCAATGAGACCACCGGATTCAAAATGAGAACATAAGATAAGACTTTTTCCGAAAATATTTCCCGTATTCATATCGGGAACAAGAAGAATATCCGCATCTCCCTGAATTGGTCCTGTTACACCTTTAATCTCACAAGCCCGTTTACTCAAAGCGAGATCAATTGCCAGAGGACCATCAACAATTCCTCCGGAAATCTGACCTCTTTCAGCCATTTTAGAGAGCAGCGCCGCATCGAGTGAAGCGGGAATTGCCGGATTCACTTTTTCCATGGCAGATAGTACCGCCACTTTGGGATTTTCAATACCCAGATTATTGAAGACATCAATTGTATTCTGGGCTATAGCCGCTTTCTGCTTTAGATCCGGGGCGATATTCATCCCGCCGTCAGTAACTCCCAGAAGTTTTCCCTCATCTGTCTCAACGATAAGTAAGTGAGATAAAAGTGAACTTTTGAGCAGTTCATCTTTTCTTTTTAAAACAGCTTTGAGAAAGACAGATGTATCGAGTTTTCCCTTCATTAAAGCATTTGCTTTATTACTTAAAATGGCTTCGACAGCATCGTCGGCTGAATTTTCTGAATGAAGAATAGTATATCTCTTCAGTCCGTACTCCGAGACTTCTGAAGAGATCTTTTTTTCATCTCCCACAAGGAGAAAGGAGCACAGCCCCTCATCCTCGACCTCTTTTAGAGCACTGTAGATATTCTCTCCTGTAGGAGACACTACAGCGACAACCGGTTTGTTTCCGCCTTTTAGCTTTTCAATCAGATCAGTAAATTTCATTTATGAATTCCTTCCCAGCAAAAAGGCATTTTTATTGATATCCACTATCTCTTCACCTTTTCTATTAAATACATCTTCTATCGCCTGGAGAAAAGTTTCCTTTTTAATAGGGAGAACTTTAGATGCTGAACCGACGAGAACAATATTCTGTGACCTCATCGATCCCGCCTCAACAGCGAGAGTCTTCGTATCAATTATCATTGATGAGGGGAATTTTTCAATCTCTTTATAGAGCATTTCCCTTTCGGGATAATCAGGAATATTAATAAAGGGATCCCGACCTGTGATGAGTTGTCCCCCTTTTTTCAGATATTTAATATGCCGCAAGGATTCCAGCGGCTCCATAGAGAGGATCATATGGGCAGATCCCTCGGGGATTAGATCGCTGAATATTTCTTCTGAAGAGATTCTCAAAGTAGCGATAACCGCCCCTCCCCGCTGTGACATTCCATGGACTTCAGCTTGTTTTACATTCAGCTTTTCCATCATGGCACCTTTGGCAATTATAGCAGCAAGGGACAATACGCCCTGCCCTCCGACTCCGCATAAAACAATATCATATGTCATATTTTCCTTACCCCTTAGCCAATCTTTTTTTTGTGACATGAACACATTCACGTGCTGTGATAACAACAGAGACTCCGTCGTATTCAATCTCCTCTTTAAAAACACTGATGTTTTCTTCCAGGTGTTTTGGTAGAGGATTCAGAATTTTTAAATGCTCGGGATCGACACCGCAGGCTTTCACAATTTCGACGATACGAGATGACTCTACAATTGTTTCCTGCATTCCCGTCATGGCCGTGATACTGTTGTCCAGAATGACAAGTGTAACTTTGTTTCCTGCCGATAACATATCCACAAGTCCTTGAATTCCCGTATGCATAAAAGTACCGTCTCCGATGACACCAACAACAGGATGGGCCCCGGCTTCTGCGGCACCTCTGGCCATTGTGACTGAAGCACCCATATCGAGACAGGAATGAATGGCGTTATGCGGTGCAAAATATCCCAGAGTATAACAACCGATATCCGATGTAACGACAGGGTGATCATAGCTCTCCAGGGCTTTATTCAATGCTTTGTAACTATCAGTATGGGGACAACCTTTGCACAATTGAGGAGGTCTTCCAGGCATATCCATAGATTCCACAGTTACCGTTTTGAATTGGGGAAGACCAAGAGCCTTTCTGCAGATGTCAGGATTAATTTCTCCCAAATGAGGGATAACATCGTTTAATTTCCCATCGATTTGTACAGCCTGAGGGAGAATTCCCTGTAAAAATCTCTCCACAAAGGGATAACCCTCTTCAATGACAATGATTCGTTTTACATTCTCTGCCAGAATTCTGATTTTATCTTCAGGAATGGGATAAAAACTGATATGAAGATGAGAGGGAAGATTTTTCAGTTCTCTCTCAGCCTCTTTGTAATAATTGTATGCTAAACCCGTTGTTATAATGGCAAGATCTTTATTATCGCTATTTATAGTGAGAGGATTGTACTGTGTTTCCTCTGATATTTTCGCCAATTGAGGTCTCTGCTGCCAAAGAGCTTCATAGTTCTTACGACTGAGAAAGGGAAGATTGGTCCAGTGGTCTTTATTCTTCGAAGGATTGAACTTATTTTTTGGCCTGACAGACCCTCTTTTAACAACAGCTCGGGAATGGGAGATTCTTGTTGTTAATTTAAGAAGTACCGGTAAATGCAGTTCCTCAGAAAGAGAGAAGGCATCTTTTGTCATTTCATAGGCTTCCTGCTGATTTCTCGGTTCTAAACAAATAGTTCTGGCAAAATCGGCATAATAGCGCGAATCCTGCTCATTCTGAGAGGAGTGCATCCCCGGGTCATCGGCAACAGCGAGTACCAAACCACCCTTTATTGTAAAGCCTATCGAATTCATAAAAGCATCAGCAGCTACATTGAGTCCCACATGCTTCATCGTTACAAGCGATCTCTTTCCCATCATAGATACGGCGACTGCGGCTTCATAAGCTGTTTTCTCATTGGAACACCATGAAGCGACAAGATCGGGATCTTCTCTTTTCTTCCATTCCTGAAGATATTCTACAATTTCAGTTGACGGTGTACCGGGGTAACCATAAGCGATGGATAATCCCGCATCAATGGCTCCCTGTGCAACAGCTTCGTCTCCTAACAATACCAAATCACTCATATATGACCTCTTAATACTAAAATATTTCTAATTCTATTGCTTAAATTATACCATTTATTGGATTTTGTACAATTTATTTGATTATAAGTCAAAATATTTTAGATATGTTATCTCAATATTTTTTTATTTACACATTTTCAATTATGTAGAAATAGATTATAATTGAGCTGTGATTCTATATTTTAAGGAGTAAGCTGTGATTCTTCACCATCAGTTTATTAAAACAGCAAAAGAGAATATGAACAAAGTCGCCATTAAGGATCGAATGACCGGTGCGACTGTCCCCTATTCAAAAGCTTTAATCGGGGGATTGATCCTCGCTAAAAAAATAAGCAAATACAATGATAAATATATTGGAATAATGATCCCCACATCTGCCGGTGCCATGCTGGCATCTATAGGAACATTAATAGCGGGAAAAATTCCGGTTATGATCAATTATTCAACAGGCGCTGCGGAGAACTCTCTCTTTGCTCAGCAAAAATGCGGCTTTAAAACCATTATAACATCCAAAGCACTTCTCGATAAAATAAAATGCCCCATGATCGATGGAATGATCTGCATTGAAGATATTATGAAAAAGCTAACTGGCAGAGATAAAATACTGGCAGCCCTGAAAAGCAAGCTACCCCCATCGTCCATAATAAGATCTTTACCACAAGCCGGTACTGAAGATACAGCCTGTATTCTTTTTACAAGTGGTAGTGAAAAAGATCCCAAAGCGGTTCAGCTTTCCCACAAAAATATCGCAACAAATGCACGCGATTCTTACACTGTTCTTAAAATGAAAAAAGAGGACATCATGTTTTCCGGACTTCCTCTATTTCATGTTTTCGGAATTCAGACAAATTTCTGGCTTCCACTCACCCATGGTATGACAGCAGTTACCTATGCCAATCCTCTGGACTACAAGACTATTCCGGGAATTATTAGAAGAGAGAGATGCACTGTAACGGCATCAACTCCAATCTTCCTGGCAGGTTATCTGAGAGAGGCCAAAGAGAATGATCTGGAAACACTTCAGCTTATTGTTGCCGGAGCTGATAAAACACCTGACTGGCTGAGAAAGGGTTACAGGGAAAAACACAATATAGAAATTGTTGAAGGATATGGAGCAACCGAAACCGCTCCCGTTATAAGCGTCAACCTTCGTGAATGGAATAAGCCGGGAAGTGTCGGACCGGCTTTTCCCAGTTGTCAGATTAAAATTACCGACATCAACACTGGTGAGTCACTTCCCATAGGCCAGGAAGGGAAAATAATGGTTAAAGGTGATCTAGTAATGAAAGGTTACCTCGATGAAGAATTAACAAAAGAGGCTATTGTAGATGGCTGGTATTTCACGGGAGATATGGGAGTATTGGATGAAGACGGTTTTCTCTGGCATAGAGGGCGTCTCAAGAGATTTGTTAAGATCGGTGGTGAAATGGTTTCCCTGGTTAAAGTTGAATCTATTATTTCAGAAGTACTGCATGAAGACATAGACTGCTGCGTCGTTGATATACCCGATCCCGTTAAAGGATCCTCACTAGTGGCTGTTGTCACCCATGAAATTGATAAAATACAGCTGAAAAAAGACCTTGCCCATAAACTTCCCCCCATCGCCATACCCAAAAAATATCTGGTATTAGATGAATTGCCTAAAATGGGGAGTGGAAAAGCCGACTTCAGAAAAATTGGAGAAATGGTGAAAGCTCGTCTGTAATAATAATTTTAATAATTTAAAACCGTCCCTTAGAGGACGGTTTTTTTATAGAGGAAGGGTTATGGAAAAAACAGTGCCTCCACTGAGAGAATTACCGCAATTGACAGTTCCATTGTGATCCTCAACAATGGTCTTCACCGACGCCAGTCCTATCCCCATTCCTCTGCTGTTTCTTCCTCTGTCATTTCTATAAAATAATTCAAAGATCCTATCTCTGTCCTCTAATTCAATTCCCGAACCGGAATCTTCCAGAGAGATCTTCAGAACTTTAAAATCACCCTTAATAATATGAGCAGCAGCGAATATAATGGCATCGCCCTTTTCTGTATAACGACAGGCATTATCAAAGAGATTTTCAAGTGCTCTGGTCAAAAGTTTTTCATTACCTTTAAAAATGGCGTTGCTTTCGATAGAAATATTTTTGTCATATTGCCTGCCGCATAATTCGGCATCACTGGCAAACATGGAAGAGAGATCTTCCAACCAGCTGAGAATCGGAATAGGACTCCATTGATCCCTCCATCCGGCAGTTCTGTTTTTGCTATAATCGAGTAATTCGTTAATTCGCGTATCGAGAAGACTCGTTTTTTTCTGCATTAAAAGGATAGTCTCTTTTATTTCCCGGGGATCGATGATCACATCATCAGCGAGAGCTTCGAGGTAACCATTGATTGAAGTCAGGGGTGTTTTAAGATCATGAGTAACCGACATGAAAAAACGTTGCTCTACATTGCGCTTTTCTCTCAGTTCCACTCTCATGTGGTTCATGGCATCGGCAATATGTACCAACTCATTATTGTATTTTAATGATATTTTTTCATCGAGATTACCATCAGCTATAAATCCCGATGCATCGACCAGTTTTTTTATAGAATTGTTTATCACAACAGTTGTAATCTGCCCGAAAAAAAGCCCCATTAGAGAAATGATAATTATAAATAAAGAGATACCGACTCTGATCTTCTGATTGAATACTGCAGGCACATAAGAATTATCAAAAAAACAAAAACCCGGTTCATCCTTATATGTATATTTTAATATGGAGATATTATCGAGATCGCTGTTAATAAGATCACTGAACATGAAATTCAAATCGTCAATATCCGAATAATATCCCATTTCACTGACTGCATAGAGGACCTGCCCTTCTTTGTCGACGAGCATTAAAACACCCGTCTCTGCCAGAGTGGACGATTGATAGTTGTTTTCTATAATGCTACGGATTGGCTGAATGAGATGCCTGGGTGCTTCAAAAAGCCCTGAACTGGTATTGGCCATTTCCGACAGTCCCAAAAAAATAAAAATCATAACGATCAAGACGAGAAAAGGTGCAATGAGAAACAGTGAAAACATGGCTTTTAAATTAAATCTAGTTTTCATCAGAATCTTCGATTGATAGGAAATAACCGTATCCGTATTTTGTTTTAAGGTGTTTAGGATCGGCGGGATTTATCTCTATTTTTTTTCGAAGCCTCTGCATGTGAACAGTAACTGTTGAAATATCTCCATATTCATTCCCCCAGACCTCTTTATATATTTGTTCTTTAGAAAAAACCTGACCTTTGTTTCGGGTCAGAAAAAGAAGCAGATCCATCTCTCGCCTGGATAGGTCTATTCTCTTTTCGTCCTTTTTCAATGAAAAATGGGTGGGGTCGAAAATAAGATCCCCAAACCTGAAAAGAGCTAGTGATGCTTCGCCGTGATTCTGTTCTGTGGAAATTCTTTTAAGGTGAGCTCTTATCCTGGCTGTGAGAACTCCGGGACTGAATGGTTTAGTGACATAATCATCGGCGCCCCCTCCGAATCCTATCAGCATATCCGCATCCTCTCTTCTGGCGGAAAGGATTAATACGGGCATATCATTATTTTTTCGAATTTTCTGAAGAACTTCAAAACCATCGATTCCCGGGAGATTGATATCGAGAACCAAAAGGTCATAACTATTGTCCTTTAGCTTCTCCAATCCCTCTTCTCCGGTTTCGCACCGATCAGACTCAATGCCCTCTCTTTTCAGATAGAGTGTGATAAGCCTTGCAATGTCCTCTTCATCTTCGATGATTAGTATTCTGGCCTGCATTCTTCCTCCGAATCTTCTTTATTTTCTAATTTTACAGTTAATACTCCCAACATTACAGCAAAAAATAAAAAGGGATCTAAATCTTCAGGTCTTGATTCGGGTTTTTCTTTTTCCATATGTAGAGCATAAATCCCATAGCTCTGAGATCCCATAAACTGGGGATTAAATAAATCTAAACAGATTGTTTAGATTTTTTGAAATGTCTATACTCGGCACATGAGTATGAACACTATTAAAAATATTATCAAAATCGGCCTGCCTTTACTGGCCAGCCAAATGTCTCACTATTTAATGAATCTGGCGGACACAGCCATGGTGGGAAGACTGGGTGTTGAGCAGCTGGCTGCAATTTCTATGTCCAGCCTATTCTTTTATATTTTTGCTGTACTCGTCTGGCCTATTTCCATAGGATCCCAGACTATTAGCTCCCGGTGGTATGGAAGATTAAATAATGCAGAGGAAAAAGATAAAGATGAGTTATACATAAAAACCGGTCATGTCCTGGATAATGCCATAATCATCGGTGCTCTGCTTGGATTAATCGGAATAGTGGCGATCGGGACAGCACCATTTATCCTGACAATCCTGATAAAAGACAAAGCCCTCATTCCCCATTCGCTGGGGTATCTCTCGGTTATAAAATGGGTGTTTCCCATCATTGGAATATCCAGTGCATTCACAGGATTTCTCAGTGGAATTCGAAATACAAAAATCATAATGCTGACAACTCTAGTTCCCAATATCATCAATGTTTTTCTCAACTACTTATTTATATTTGGTAAATTCGGTTTCCCTGCAATGGGAATCAAAGGAGCGGCACTGGGAACTGTATTGGCGAATGGTGTCGCCCCTATTATGCTCATAATTTATATCATGAGCTCGAAATCCATTAAAAAATATCATGTATTCCACTTCAGGAAACTGGATCTGGCAATGATAAAGCGAATTATCAAATTCTCCTATCCCGCAGCAGTACAAAACGGTGGGGCATTCGCTATTTTTCTGCTCTACCAGTCTATGGTTGGAGGAATTGGAACAGTTCATCTGGCTGCGACCCATATTGTTTTCTCAATGTATAGAATTAATAAAACCATCGCCGGTGGTTTTGCCCGTGGAGCATCAATCCTAACAGGAAATGCATTGGGAATAAATGATTATAAAAAAGCAAATGACATTATAAAAGCTATGGAGAAGATTGCTGCCGTTGTCGGTCTATTTATCCTGACAGGAGTCCTTTTATTCCCTAGATACATTGTTTCATTCTATACACAGGATGCGGCGACTATAGCAATGGGGATAAAAGCTCTACGCTTTTTTGCAGTCTTTTTCTTTGCCGAAGTGTTGGGGTTTTCTCTGGAAATAATTTTCCAGAATATTGGTTGGGCGAAATACGTTTTAATGTCCGAAGTGATAACCAACATTCTGTTTATTCTAACAATGACCTGGATCACAACATCTGTTCTCAATTACGGAATTTATGGCGCCTGGCTCTCTTTTGGTCTATATCAGTTGTTTCATTCCCTGATTCTCATAGGCGGTTACATCTCTAAGAAATGGGAGAAAATCACCGTCGAAGTCTAATGACTAAATTTCTTCTACTTTTGTGAGTAGGACAGCACCAATGATAAAGAGTATAAAAATTCCCAGCAATCCCCATCGTGAGCTTCCTGTCAGGATACCTATGGCACCCATGAGAGTGGGACCGAGTATAGCGGCAAACCTACCGAAGATGTTGAAAAAACCGAAAAATTCTGATGACTTCTCTTTGGGGATTAGCTTACCGTAAAATGATCTGCTCAAGGCCTGAATCCCTCCCTGAGAACTGGCAACGAGAAATGCCATCACCCAGAATGTTAACACTTTTAAAGATTCACTGCCGATAACTGGTAAAAAGAATCCCAATATTGTAATGAAACCGTATATAAGGATTCCGATCAATATCATTTTTTTAGCCGTATATCGGGCAGCCAATTTCCCATAAAGAAGCGCAAAGGGAAATGCGACAATTTGTATCATGAGTATAACAACAATGAGAAGAGTCGTGCTAAGCCCCACTTCTCTGCCGTATACCTGTCT
>JADGDJ010000339.1 GCA_016744925.1 Spirochaetaceae bacterium | reverse complement strand
ATATAAGGATGATCATGAATGGAGTCATCGTATAGTAAAAAACGGAGGCGTAATTTATCTTGTATTAGATAGCTTTTTGGAAGATATCGATGTTTCGTGGGATATTAAAACAAAAAAAGAAACAATGTTTGATGTTATGGGGAAAGGAAGCGATTTTCGAGTTTATTACAGTGTTAGAAATAGAATCTTTTTTGAGAGAGATTACCTAATCAGTTCAGAACTAATGTATAAAATTAATATGAGAATCTATCTATTCATATTAAAAGTGATATCAAAAAAGAAAGGATATAAAACAGAAGGTATTATTAAGAAAGCAATTAATGACGGTTTAAATAATATCTCTGGAAAAATCGTTTAATGTAATTATATTGATAATTCAAGAATAGTTTGATTTAGAGTTAACATAAATTGATCTAATTCTTCTATACTTGTTAACCGCCCAATAGATACCCGTACTGATGAAAAACGTATTTTATCATCATATCCCATTGCTGTTAAAGCCGCTGTTTTGGATTTCTTATTGCTGGAACAGGCTGATCCTGTAGAAATGGCAAAGCCTTTCTCGTTGAGAACTCTTGCGAGGACCTCTCCGGGAATAGGCGGGAAAGATAAAGAGAGGATATAATCGCTGTAATTTTCCCGGTTACGGAGTCTTTGTGGAGGCAGTATGCGTGCTGATGGGATGTCACCTATACTTTTGATAAGATGATCCATTAGCGTTATTATCTTATTGTGATCTTCCGATAAAGACAACTCCAGGGCTTTTGTCATGGAAGCTATTGACGCCAGATTCTCCGTTCCCGGTCGAAAACCATTTTCCTGCCCACCACCTAAATAGAGAAATTCTCTCTGTTTTTTGAGATATAGTATACCAATGCCGCGTGGGCCACCGAACTTATGGGCGCTGAAAGAGGCTGAATCTACATCGTATCTTTTTAAATCAACAGGGATCTTTCCCATTGCCTGAACCATGTCTGAGTGAAAGTGTATTGCTCTTCCATATTTATTTTCACACTTGCGTACAACCTGAATCAATTCATCCAAAGGTTGAATTACACCGGTTTCGTTGTTGAGCAGCATGATTATTACCATTCGCGTTTTTTCATTGAGTGCTTTATAAAGTTTTTCAGGATTAATTCGGCCATCTTCTCCGGGATCTATCTGTTTAATCCGGGCACCCATTTTCCCCATATTAATAGCTGGAAGTGAAGCTGCGGGATGTTCCAAACCACAATAAATGATCTCCCCCTTATCTCTTGATTTTAAGAGGGAATAGATAATCATATTATTTGATTCAGTTCCACCGGATGTGAAAATTATTTTTGAATCGGAACAATTGAGTAATTCAGCACATTTCTTTCGCGATTGATTGAGCAACTCTTTTGATTTTAAACCCAATTGATGATTTGATGATGGGTTCCCGTAGTAGTTCTCCATTGTGTCTGATAAAACGGTGATTGCTTCTTTGTAGGGGGGAGTTGTTGCTGCCCAGTCGAGATATGTCATAAGTGAATGATAATGCTATTTAATTAAGATGTAAACTGTGAATAAAACTTGTATATATTATAATTCTCATATAATATTTCAATATGGAAAAATGCTGTTCAGTAGATAAATTAGAAGATTATGCTCAGAAATTAAAAGTATGCGGACATCCTCTCCGCCTTCAGATCCTTTTATTAATTGAAAGGAGAGATGCCTGCGTCTCAGATCTCTGGAAATGTCTGGAATTACCACAACCTGTAATCTCTCAGCATTTAGCTGTTTTGAAGGATAGAAAAATCGTCGAATCGGAAACTGAAGGAAATAAACGAATTTACAAAATTGTCGATCCTTTTGTTCAGAAAATCATACAGAGTTTTGAAATCGAAGAAGTTGTTTAGTCTATCATGAGAATCACCATTGATGCACGAATGATAAATATGTCCGGTATTGGTAGATATTTACGATATCTAATGCCGGTTTTTTTGAGTCAGGAGAATAATCAATACATCCTCCTTGGAAATCCCGATGAACTCACTGAGTATGCCAATCTGAATAATGTTGAAATCCGGCAGATCAAATCTAAAATTTATAGTCCCTTTGAGCATTTCGAGCTGGCAAAAATCGTCCCGCCCTGTGACATTTATTTTTCTCCTTTCTTTATTACTCCTGCTTTGAAAATTAGAGCAACTAGAAGAATTACAACAATTCACGATTTCTTTCATCTGTCAGAACAGGCGGATTTCAGTTTTTTGAAAAGATTGTATGTGAAATTGCTTTATAGAATCGCCATAAGAAAATCAGATCGTATAATAACCATATCCAATTTTTCTAAAAATGAACTTGTTAAACATTTTCCCATTGGAGAACAGAAAACGACAATCATATATAATTTTGTTGATAGAGATCATTTTAAATATTCCGGTGAAAATCCATATCCTGATGAAAAATATATTCTTTATGTCGGCAATATTAAGCCACATAAGAATCTCGTTCGTCTAGTAAAGGCATTTAATCAGTTAAAAGTTTCTAATGTAAAACTGGTCATTGTCGGAGACAGGGACGGGCTGATAAACGGAATTGAAGGTTTTGATGATCTGATCGCTGCCAATAATAATATTATTTTTACCGGTAGAATCAGTGATAACCAGTTGATCTCTCTTTATTCTTTTGCACAATTTCTTGCATTTCCATCTTTATATGAAGGAATGGGTGCTCCTCCGCTGGAGGCTATGTCCTGTGGTACGGCCGTAATGGCTTCTTCAATTTCAGTAATCAAGGAGATTTGTCGCGATGGTGCATTGTATTGTGATCCTATGAGTATTGAAGATATACGTAATAAAATGTCTCAACTTCTTGAAAATGAAGAATTGAAAAATGAATATATCCTTAAAGGTGAAAAGGTCTGTTCCTCTTATTCCAGAGATACATTTATTGAAAGACATCTTGAACTCTTCAATGGATTTAGTCTATAAATCAAGTCTCATACTGAAAAATATTTTTTCCAATCCGATATGTTTTTCGTAAATATGGCATTTTTTATGCCTGCATTATCTGCTGCCGCAATATCTGAAATTTTATCACCTATGAGAATAGAAGAGGCTGGATCAATGTCGTATTTTAAAGAAGCATCTAAAATCATTTGTGGGTTAGGTTTTCTACAGCTGCAAACACCGGAAAATTCCGGATGATGGGGACAACACATCACATCTGTTATGATAATTCCTTCATTTTTGAACTTTTTTATCATCCATTTCGTTAATACATTAAAATCATTTTCTGTATAATAACCCCTGGCGATACCAGCCTGATTAGTTATTACTATAATAATATATTCATTGTGTTAATCTATTCATCACAAATACCAGGTAAATACTACTACGACATATTCACTAGTAGAAAAGAAACTGATCGTCATTTGATAGAATCAACATTTCCCGGTGCTCCTTCGTATATAGATGCAGCCCTACACACCAATCATAGAACTATGTTTTTCAAGGTATTAAATACTTTTCATTAAACACACATATACACACACGTACAGTGTGCGACGCACACTGTGCGTCGCACACCCACACTTTACA
>JADGDJ010000084.1 GCA_016744925.1 Spirochaetaceae bacterium | reverse complement strand
GGCTAAAAAGCTGATAGGTAGATCATATAGACCGTTCTTACTTAACTTAGCTAGAGGCCTTACTATTTGACTTATTTCTTCTTAATGCTGAAAGAACCAAGCATTAGAAGTGAGGAATTGATGATAGGACCACTAATGCCCGGATTGGTTTTTTCGGCTGTGATCATTATTTTAAGTATATACAAACCTGAGGAATGTCGAATTCTTCTTGGGTTTTTTTTTATATTTCTGGGATTGGGAGTAAATCTTACATCTTTTCTTTCTCAGCCCTATTTTGTCTATGAGAACGGTATGGAGGCCTGGTTGCCCTTATTTCGAGTTTTAACAGAATCAATAATCGGATTAAATCCTGTATTATTCGGAGTCTTTCTGATTATTTTTGAAGTCCTGATCGGACTTGCTTTGCTCGGTAGTAAAACTTGGGTCTCTCTGGGGATATACCTGGCAGCTTTTTTTATTCTGATTCTCATTCCTGTTTATTATTCTCAAATGGCCTGGGCGGTAAGTGTCATTGGAGTATTGCTTCTTCTAAGAAAAAAGTATGAGGTTAATTTTGTAGATTTGATCCGGAGCAGAGTTAAGAAGTAGAGCATTGAACTCATTAGACCAGGGGACGCTAAAAATCACGGTATGCGAGATAAACTTTATCCTTATTGCGGATGACAACGGCCTCTTCGGAAAAATTCAATTTCATTAAAAGTTTTTCAGAGACCAGTAATGTGCCCATTTGGCATTCATTCAAGAGATGAAAATCACTTTCTCCCAGCTGACCTTCACCTTTGTTAAGTTTTTCTATGGATTGTCCTGCATAGAGATCCATTTTCATATCTCTAGTATATAGATCGAGATCTTCACCATCATTGGGATGAATGGCAAATTCAATTTCCGTAAATTTTTTCTCGACGATAATATTCAATAATTTTGTGTGTTCCATACTTAAACAATAGTATGTGAAATATGTAATTTCAAATATTATTTAATTACAGAACAAGGACTGCTTCATCGATTCTCGGTTCCACTTCTCCTGCCAGATTCTTTTCCCTTTTGTTCAGATAAATCCCTATGGTCTGTTTTAACGGCGAGTTTATGAGCTCCCGATCGATTTTCTTTGATTGTCAGAAGCGAATTCTATGGTTTTATTGATATTTCCATATGTTTTTATATAAATTAGTTTATTAAGTGTGTAAACTATGTAAACAAAATGCTATTGGAGAAAATATAGATGAAAAAGAAGTTATCACTTTTACTTATTCTGCTAATGATTGCTGCTTTAATGTCCTGCAAAGAAAAGGAAGTTGTTAAAGAAACAGCTGTACCCGAAGCAGTCGAAAAATCAATCGCCGGTTCTTATATCGGTTACTCATGGAAAGGGGAGAGCAAAGGAACTGCTCTAGAGGATGCTAGTCAAAAAATTCAGACAATCCTTACTCTTGATGAAAATGGAATCATTACTGATGCCAGCATGTTATTCTGGAAGCTTTCAGGAGGATCCTGGTATACAAGACAGGATAGTACAGCAAGGATCAGTGCTGATTTGTCTATTAATCCCCAGGCGGCTACACCGGGCAGTGATTATAAGAAAGGTAGATCAATGTTCACCATTGATACTCACGATACAATGTCTCTCTATGCTGTAAAGGTCGGAGCTGACGCAACAACCGCGCTTTTAATTGTAGAGCCTACAACAAGATATATGTACGAAATCAAATTCCCTTCAGGGTATGATTTTTCAACTACAATCGAAGATATTTCAGTTGACGGTACCGCTGGCGGATTTATTCCTACTGTCAGAGCATCATCTTCCGGTTTAATCAAACCGGCTTCATGGACAGAGCTTGAAGGTCAGAACCTTTTATCAATTTCTCCATTTGATCATGTAATGGTTGACTACGGTATTTTTAAGGGTCTTGGTAAAACATCATCTATGAAATTATTCCTTGAAACAGCAGGAGTTGAATTTACTGATGGAAAACCTCAGGAATCTAAACTTCTTTACGGCAGACATTCATCCGGTGGATGGCAGGGTAATTATGAAAGCATACAGAACTTCATTATAGGAAAGAAAGCAGCAGACCTGACCTCTCTGGTTAATTGGTCCAATGAAAGATGGGCAAAAGCCATCAATGCAGATAACTTCTTCGGTGTTGATTATGATGCCAACAGTGGAGCTACTAAAACAGCTCAGGGATCATTTGACACAATTGCCGGTGCAACTGTCCGAATGTCCAGAGAAAGTACATCTTTTCAGAGAGCTCTTGCAGCCTCTGGTATTATCTCGGAAGATGATGTTGTAAAAGGTCGATTCTAGTTTTGTAATATTATTGATGATATAAGGCCGTCTTTGATTCAAAGACGGCCTTTTAAAATTTTATGCACAAAATTCAAGATTTTTCATTCCAAATCTGTATATCTCACTTATAGAGACCATGTCCTTTCTTCTGTAGAGCAAAGACCTCTCCTAGTATCATTCCGGTTTTAGCGGTATCACCCTCTTCTGAAGCTTTCATTCCATCTGAAGCTAATGAATACATCTCTTTGTGGAGCATTTTCCACTCATCGGCTGCACCTTTTGGTGGCTCCATTTTTGCCAGTTTATGAAATTCATTCTTCATCATCTCGAAATCCGTTGCGCTTTGCGAGACATCTCCGGATTCGACAGCGGTTCCAATGTTTTTTGCACTTGCTAAAATCGTATGCATGCTCATTTTAACAGATTCAGAATCATATGGTTTCATAGTCGAACAGGACGCAAATATAATGATAACCAATAGGAATAAGTAAAATTTTTTCATATAACCTCCATAGCACTGTATTCTCAATTTAATAAATAACTTAGGGGTAGGCAACTTAAATAGTGTAAAATAATGAATCGACGGTTATCAGATCACTCAATCAGAAATTGACCCATCATCCCCCGGTCCTCGTGTTCGAGAAAATGACAGTGATACATATAAATCCCTGTATAATCCTGGAACCTGAGGGCAATGACCACTTCGTCTCCCGGCATTAGCAGCACTGTGTCTTTTGGACCGGAAAAGAGAGGAGTCGGGTTTTTTCCATTCATCGAGATTATTGAAAACTGAACATCGTGAACATGGAAGGAATGAGGGACCTGCATCATACCCATTCCGACATTGACAATAGTCCAGATCTCCGTGCTGTCTGTGGGCAAGCTAAAGTCGATGCGATTCATGTCCATTTGTTTGCCGTTGATCGAGAACCCACCCATACCTCTTGTTTCCATACGGAATTTTCTCATTGTATTTGTATTCTCGTTATAGGCGACTTTTTCGTAAGAGAATGATTGCGGGTGACTGAGATACTTGCCTCTTGTTTCCAATCCCTTAATGCTGAGAGTTTTGTAAGTATCTCCACCATAAACATCAGTTATAAGATTTAACGATTTAGAAGATTCAAGATCTATGAGTATCTCATAGCGTTCCCCCGGTGATATTATTATGCTGTCGCTCTCCACCGATTCCGGGAGAAACCCGCCGTCACTCGCTATCACTGTAAATTTCTTCCCCTCTGAGAATCGAATTCGAAATATGGATGAATTGGAGCCATTGAGTAATCTCAATCGATATGTTCCACCGGGTACTTCTAATTCAGGGGTGACTGAACCATTGGTCAGCACTGTGTTTCCAATATAGCCCTGCATGTAATCGTGCATTGAGGGAGAGTAGAGAAACTCGCCGTTTCTATTGATTCTCCTGTCCTGGAGGATTATTGGGAAGTCATTTATGCCGTACTCCTTAGGTATGTCCAGGTTTTGGGAATAGTCATCTTCGATGTAAAACATCCCTGCAAGCCCGTTGTAGACATGTTCTGCTGTTTTACCCATAAGGTGGGGATGATACCACAAGGTCGCGGCGTTCTGATCTATGGTGATTTTCGGATTCCATGTTTCACCGGCTTCAATAATCTGGTGGGGACCTCCGTCGAATTCAGCGGGGACATGGAGACCGTGCCAGTGGACAGTCGTATCTTCTCTGAGGTCATTTTTAATATTCAGATTTATATAATCAGAATTGGAAACTCTTATTGTCGGGCCTAGATAGTCCCCGTTAAATCCCATTGTCTTACTGGATCCGAAGGGAAGTTCCAGGATCCCTTCTTTTATATAAAGATTAAGATTTTCACCTTCCAGCAATGGTGGAATTGTCAGGGACTCGGACCAGGTGGTAAAAGATATAAAGACCAGGCAGAAAAATACAGCAAGTTTTTTCATAAGATAACCTCTAAGGTTAATTATACTAGCTAAATGTAAACAAAATGTGAATGTTTATCAAATTAGTGAAGTTTGTTGGATTAATATTGACATTCCTCTATATAGCTTTTAATATCATAGGGTAGGGGGGTATACTATATGTCTGAAAAATTTACACGTAAAGCTCATCATCCATATGAGACCAAGAGCAACATGGTCAAACGCATGAATCGGATCGAAGGGCAGATCCGCGGAATCACTGGGATGATAGAAAAAGATGTCTATTGTGATGATATCCTCCATCAGTTTATGAGTGTAGAGTCTGCCTTGAGGGGAGTGAAAGCCACTCTTTTGGAGGCTCATATGAAAGGGTGTATTGTCCATCAGATCCAGGACGGACAGGTGGAAGTTATCGATGAAGTTTTGAAAACCATTGAGAAAATGACCCGATAAGGCAGCTGGCAACCGAAGGCTGGTCGCAAACAAGTTTGCTGCTCGCCTATGCAACCGAAGGCTGGTCGAAAATAAGTTTCTGACGAAGGAGATAAAATGGAGATAATCCAGTTAAATATACAGGGGATGACCTGCGCATCCTGCGTGGCCCATGTAGAAAAGGGAATTCAGAAAACTGATGGCATCGATATGGCCTCAGTAAATCTGGCTACGGAAAAAGCCACTATCAGCTATGATCCCAAAACAACTAATATCGAGGGTATTATCAAAAGTGTCGTCAATGCGGGGTATTCAGCCTCTGTTCCCAATGAGGAAGAGGCCGATGAAGAACAGAAAGAGAAGAGCCGTTTATTGAAGAAGCTGAAGATTCAGACCCTTATTGCCGCTTTACTCAGCGCGCCTCTTATGATGGCTATGTTTTCAATGATATTTGAAATTCATTCTCTTGTGTTCCTTCACGAACCTTTACTGCAGCTTATTTTAGCTACTCCAGTTCAATTCTGGATCGGTTGGCGTTTCTACAAAGGGGCCTGGAAGTCCATTCGCGCGGGAAGCCCCGGAATGGACGTTCTGGTTGCCATGGGGACATCTTCCGCGTATTTCTTCAGCATATTTAATGGTTTCTTTGCAGAACGTCTCGGAGTGGGTACAACGGGGCTCTATTTTGAAGCCTCGGCAATCATCATCACATTGGTTCTATTGGGGAAATATCTCGAATCCAATGCCAAGGGAAAAACTTCTGAGGCGATAAAGAAACTGATGGGATTACAGCCCAAGACAGCCCGCGTAGAGCGTAACGGTGAAGTAGTGGAAGTTTCCATTAGTGATGTAATCCCCGGAGATCTTATACATATTAAACCGGGAGACAGAATCCCTGTGGATGGTTTGATCATGTCGGGAAATACAGCAGTAGATGAAAGCATGATTACCGGTGAAAGTATGCCTGTAGAGAAGAAAACCGGAGATAAACTTGTCAGCGGAACAATCAATAGCTACGGTACTGTAAAGTTCAAAGCGGAGCACGTGGGTAGGGATTCTGTTCTCTCAAGGATCATCGCCATTGTTGAAGAAGCTCAGGGATCAAAAGCTCCTATTCAGAAGCTGGCCGACAAAGTGGCCGCTGTTTTTGTTCCTGTTGTTCTCGCCATTGCAGTACTTACCTTTCTGATCTGGTGGCTGGTCATGGGATCTTTGACAAGTGCTATTGTTTCTTCTGTAGCCGTTCTGGTCATCGCCTGTCCCTGTGCTCTCGGTCTTGCCACTCCAACAGCCATAATGGTGGGAACAGGAGTCGGCGCCCAGAGAGGAATCCTCATTAAAAACGGAGAGATTCTTCAGTCGGCGGGAAAATTGACAGCTGTTGTCCTCGACAAGACGGGAACCATAACCATGGGTAAACCGGAAATGCAGGAACTATTGCCTCTCAATGAAGATTTGACAGAGTCGGGAATTCGACAATTACTTCAAATAGCTGCCAGTCTGGAAGATAATTCCGAGCATCCTCTGGCGAGAGCTGTTGTTCTGGCGGCTGAAGATCAGGGGCTGACTCTGGAAAGATGTGAAGATTTTCAGGCTGTTCCGGGAAAGGGAATTCAAGCGGACCTTAAAGGGAGAAAATATTTCATCGGTACTGAAAAATATCTCGGTGAAAAGGGGATCTCATCAGATTCCTACAGAGACAAAAAAGCCAAACTTGAAAACGAGGGTAATACGGTTGTTGTTTTATCCGATGAATCGGGGGCACTGGCTCTGATAACCATTGCCGATAGTATAAAAGAACACTCCCGCGAAGGTGTCGAGCTGCTGACTAAAATGGGGCTGCAGGTTTATATGATTACCGGTGATAATCAGCGGACGGCCAATGCCATTGCTATAAAAGCGGGTATTAGTAATGTGCTTGCAGAGGTTCTTCCCGAAGGGAAAGCCGCTGAAGTTCAGAAGTTGCAGTCTGACGGACAGATTGTTGCCATGGTTGGCGATGGAGTGAACGACGCTCCGGCTCTCGCTACGGCAGATACGGGGATCGCTATGGGGCAGGGATCGGACATCGCCATGGAATCAGCTGATATCACGCTTATGCGCGGAGACTTGAGACAAATCGCCGCCGCCATACAGTTATCCCGAAAGACTATGGGAAAAATTAAACAGAATCTATTTTGGGCCTTCTTTTACAATTCTATCGGCATACCCTTTTCCGCATTGGGACTTCTCAATCCCATCATCGCCGGAGCGGCTATGGCCTTCAGTTCTGTATCGGTCGTGTCCAACTCGCTGAGTTTGAGAAATTTTAAAATGAAAAAAATCAGTATGGATCGTTTAGACGATTCAGAAAATATTATTGAGCAAGAAAAGGCTGGTCGGATGCAGGCATCCTGCTCGCCTATGCAACCAAAGGAGAATAATATGGAAGTGACAATTAAAGTTGAAGGCATGTCCTGTAACCACTGTAAAATGTCTGTTGAAAAAGCCGCCGGAACAATTGGAAATGTAGAAAGCCCTGTGGTCAATCTCGATGCGAAGGAATTAAAATTCTCATTTTCCGGAGATGAGTCCTCAACCGTCGAGAGTGTAAAAGCAGCTGTAAAAGAAGCGGGATTCGAACCGGTATAGATTTCTCTATAATTGGTTCATATCCTGTTTACATATGACGTTTACTTTTTACTTAGTTAATTCTTGAGAAATTGTGATTGGAGGTGTGTATGCACGGATTTTATGGAAATGGATTTGATGGATTCTTTCAATTCGGGAGATTCCAATCGGGAGGTATAGTAATGATGATTCTTGGAATACTATTAATCGGAGCAATTATTTATTTTGTTCTTAAAAAGGGATCTATAGGGTCATCAACATCTTCCGATTCTCCCATGGAGACTCTGCAGAAGAGATTTGTAAATGGAGAGATCAATAAAGAGGAATTTCTGGAGAAAAAAGAGATTCTAGGGAAGATCCGATAATTTTACAGAAAGAGGGATGGCCAACAAACCATCCCTCTATTTTAATTCCTTAAGCGAGTCAGCTTATTTCTCACCGATTCATGAAGAGGATCAATGGTAATTGCTTTTTCATAGTATTCTATAGCTGATGAATCTTTCCCCAAGAGCACAGCTAGGTCACCCAGGCTTATATAACTCTGGATAAAATCCCGGTTTAAACTCTGTGCTGATTTATAGTTCTTTTCGGCTTCATCATATTCTTTCAGTCTGGAATTAGCCCTTCCAAGCCAGATATAGCCCCACTGATGATCATTTCTCGTTTTAATATTGGTAGTAAACACTTCAAGAGCTTTCTCATATTGTCTGTTTCTGTAATAGGCTTTTCCCAGGTTATAAATCAAGTTTATATCATTAGAATCAATTTCTTTTGCCCGGGAATAATACTGTACAGAAGTGGTGTATTCTTTCAGCAGGTAGTGGATTTCTCCCAATTTAATTAGTGCGGGAAGGGGTTTTTCCATTAAGAGCAGTGCTTTTTCCAATTCTTTGATGGCCTCGAGATTATCCCCTCTGCGAAAAATGAGCAGAGCCAATTCGTAAGCACTCTCGCCATTATCCGGTTCAAGTCGCAATGCCCTTGCATAGGCAGATTCGGCCAGTTCGAAGTTCCCTCCATCGAGAGCTGTTTCTCCCAGTTGAATCCAGATTTTAGGATCTTCAGGATTCAATTGGATCACCGTTTTGAGAGATTCTAGAGCCTTTTCATCGAGCTCTTCCCTGTAATAGAGTTGAGCGATCTGAATGTGGAGACTGCTGTTCTCCCGGTCTTCATCGATCATTGATTGAAGCAGAGTGAACGAATCTTCAGTGTATTCCAGTTTGTTCACTATAAACTTTGCCATGGCGGGATTTAAAGCCATTGATCGATTGAATGATTCATCAGCAGCGGATTCGTCTCCCGATTTCTGCTGTGCCTTGCCGAGGTGGTACCATACCCAGTGATTGTCTTCCTCTGTTTTCAAAGCCTCATTGTATTGAGAAATAGCTGCCCTGTAATCTCCGGTTTTGTAGAGGGTTTTCCCCTTTAGATAGTGAAGGTAATTGTCATCGTGATTGATCTCTATCGCTTTGTCGTAATAGTCCATTGCTGCAGAGTAGTTTTTCTGATCCTTTTTGATAGATGCCAGTTCAATCCAGGCCTGAACATATAAATCATCAAGAGATGTTATGGTGAGAAGTTCCTTTTCCGAACCTTCAGTGCTACCCTGTTCCTTAAAGATCATGGCTAGTTTAAATCTTAAATTGATCTCATTAGGGCTGATGACCAGTGCTTCCTCCAGGATCCGGGCTGCTTCGGGCAGATTTCCTTTGGCAGAGTGAAGTAGCGACAGGCTATATCGGTATCGGGTGTTTTCACCATCGAGCTCTATAGCCTGGAGATAAGCTCTCTCAGCTTCTATGTAATCGCCTTTCCCTTTGAGAAGAAGCCCCAGATTGTACCAGGCGCTGGCATAAGAGGGATTTATAGAGAGAACGAGATTGTATTGTTTTTCCGCTTTATCCAATTGTCCGTCTTTTTTGTATTGAACAGCGAGGTTCAACCGGCATTTTGCATAAGTGGGATTAATTTCCAGAGTTTTCTCATATGCTGTTATAGAAGCGAGAACAGCTCCTCTCTGACTGTGGATGTAACCGATATTGTACCAGGCTTGCTCGTGATCTTTCGCAAGTTCAGTAACCGTTTTAAAGGAGTTCAATGCCTCTTGAGGTTCATCCTGTTCAAGATAAATCAGACCTAGATTATAATGAGCTTTAACATATTGGGAATCCAATTGGATTGCAGCGGTCAGGGCTGATTGGGCCTCATCGATTTTTCCCTGAGCTTTCAAAGACAGTGCGAGGTTGTTCAACGATTCAAGATGCCGCTCTCCCGAATAGGAGAAGGCATTGCGGTAATGTTTTTCAGCGCTTTCATAATTGTTCTCATTATAACTGATGAGCCCAAGTTGAAATGATGCTCCTGTCAGGTCTTCTCCGTTGTCGATAATCCACAAAAGATGAGTCACCGCCTCACCGTTGCGGCCACTTCCGATTAGAATCCTGGCAAGCATCAGCCTTCCTTCATCGTAATAGGGGGCAATGGTTATCGCTTTCTCCAGAAGCAATTCCGCATCGGAATATTTCTCTTCGTTTAAACGAAGATTGGCAAGGCCTTTGTAGGCATCTCCATAGTTTTGATTGAGCAGCAGCACTTCTCTATAGATATTTTCCGCCTTTTCAGCCTGTTCAGAATTGATGTATACGTTTCCAAGCTCTATCCTGGATTTTAGATCAGCAGGATTGAGATTTATGGCTTCCAGGAGAGATTCTTCCGCTTTTATATAAAATGCCGAGTGATTATAGGCTTTTCCCAGTAGGGTGAGCGTTTTAGATCTTTTCAATCCCCCTGCCATAGAGACCGCAGACTCTAGGATTATGCCGGCCTGATCATATCTTCCGGCATAGAGGTAGATTAGTCCGAGATTAATCGCCGCTTCGTAATAATTGGGTTTGAGCCGAAGTGCCTCTTTGTAATTGATGATGGCTTCATTTTTGTTGTCCATTTTATTCTGAATAAAAGCCAGAAAAAAGTATGTTAACTCATTCTCTCCGGAATCGTTTTTTATCGAATCGAGTTCTTGAAGCGCTTCCGGATAAAGTAATTGTTCCAGGAGTTCTCTTACAGACGTAAACTGATCCCCGGTATCAGTCTCGTTTGCTAATTCGGGCAGTTCTTCCTCTCCTTCTACCCTCTCTGTCCGGATTATTTTATCGGACCGTGAAATTTTAATGACAATGGGTTCTGACTGCAACTGCACTGCTTTTGTCTGTAGTACTGAAATAAATGTTATAAGGATAATGAGGAAGATAACTATGGGAAGAGCGCTGTAGCGCCAGAGATCTTTGAGTATTTTAATCATTCCAATCCTCCGGGAATACGAGGGGAGACAGGCCCCGCTGGTTTATAACTTGTATTTGAAGTCCCGGGCGGGCATTCAGTTCGAGAATAAGAGGGCCAAGAGTTTTATCAATAACAAAATCTATGCCAATATAACCCAGCGGGATGAGTTCTGACGATTTGATGGACCATTGTATAATCTGTTCCCAGAACGGTATTGTTCTACCCTTGAGAAGGACGTGGCTATCGGGGTGGAACTCCATCAGTTTACCTTTTATCATAGCATTACCCGTAATTCCACTCTGTAGATCTACGGGGATTCCGATAGC
Organism: Spirochaetaceae bacterium; assembly: GCA_016744925.1. Classification (GTDB taxonomy): domain Bacteria; phylum Spirochaetota; class Spirochaetia; order DSM-2461; family DSM-2461; genus Spirochaeta_F. The sequence continues at coordinate 6,142 of JADGDJ010000084.1, read as the reverse complement.
GCCCTGGTGGAGATTAGCTTTACCGTCCGATTGTTCTGTGGGGATTCTCAACATGGCCATAAGGGGTTTATTGTGAAAGGTAATAATACGCAGGTCGGCAACACCTTCCGGATAAATCTCTGTAAAGACCTTATGGGGATAGACCCTTTTTTCAATGATTGCCGAATCGCCGCTGAGTCCGAATGAATAGACCCCGAAGAGTATATCGCTGAGATGTTTTTTCAGATCATCTCTCGAAACTTTTGTACCTGAAGGAGTCTGCCAATAATCATTTTCTGTTTGCTCCAAAAGTAAAATTCCGCCGCCGGCACTCCCTCTTGAAGGCTTTACAACAAATGTTTCATATGACAGTAAGGATGTCATAGATCTTTCAATTTCAAAAAAATTTCTGATGACACATATTGTCTCGGGACAGGGAATCTGTCCTCTTTTCAGATACTCTTTGGTCTTTAACTTGTTATCGACGATGGGGAAGTGTTTTCTTTTATTATGGACTGATATGATTTCGAGATTTCTTCTGTTCAGCCCCACTATGTTTTTTAATCCATTTTTGGAAAACCTCATGTGTTTTTCTCCAGAAAGAGGCTTCTGAAACGGATGAGTTCTACAATTCTTATTCCCGTCCAGCTTCCCAGCCATAAGTTCATGGCAACAACCGCAAGAAGCAGTTCCGGGAAGGATATCATAAGGGCTTTCAGTACGATTGAACTGATAACAACATAACAAAATGTCATAACAATAAGAGTCTGGAACATGATAAGTGATGTTTTTTTAATGCCCTCTTCACTGAGAGTCAGAGCAAAACGCTCGGAGGTTATGGTCAGTATGGCAATGGGAAAAAGCGAAGCTGAATTGAGCGATGGTATGAACTCGAGAAAAGGCAAATTGGACAAAATGGAAATAATTAATAGTGAAAAAATAACCGCAATCATCATTATCGCCAGTTTTGGAGTGTGCAGCAGGCCGAGTTTTTCAAGGGGACTGCGGACAAGTGCTGTCAGTAGTATTACAAAAAAGAAAATCAAAAGTCCCGGAAGCAATCCCGTCCCCTGAATGGACATCGCCATCAAAGCAGGTAGAAAAGTCCCGAATGTATTCAGTCCGATCACATTTCTAAAAACCGTAACGACCAGAACTCCCAAAGGGATGACCAGGAGAAACTGAAGGATATTGAAGGAGATGTTTATATTGGAAAAGGCTGAGAATATATTGTAGATATTGAAAGAGCGCTCCCCGAGATAAGAGGTGAGGCGATCATTGGAAATTGTCTTTTTCCGAATATCGAAACGATAATCGAAGGCAATATTCCTTGAATGTCTGAAGAGGGCTTCGTCGCCCCTATAGAGACCCAGGTAATTTCCCGGGAGCTGTGCAAAGTGCCCGTTCAACGTATCGAAGGGAACCCAATGTCCGGAAATAAAAACCTCAATCCACTGATGGCTTGTCTTTTTGCTGCCACTGTTTAAAATCAATCCCCCCACAAGTCTCGATGGGATACCCAATTGTCGTGATAGTGATATAAAAAGGCGACTTTTTCCGTTGCAGCTGGCTTCTCCGAGTTTCGCTGCCGTCACCGCATCTGTCGTACCTTTAAAGGGGCGTGAACCCATTTGGTATACGTGATTGTAGAATTTTGTAAGAACTCCCAGAAGGTAGATATCTGATCCGGCGAGTTCCCTGGCAAGATTTTTAATATAGGGATCGTTCACCTGAATGACATCAGTTTCCATTAAGTAATTACTGAGTGCATCATCTTCGTTCTGCTCAATAGTCAGAAGGGGATCAATTTCATAAATGATGGGACTGATCCTCACATCGTAATTTATATCCACACGGAGTGGTCCATCGGCTTTGTACCGGGTCCACTCACCAGAACTGTGGAGTGGTGAAATATTTCGTCGAAACTCCAATTGCGGGGAAATGATCTGTTCGTTGGACACTGTCTGTCTCTTCCCGTTAACCGGCAGGTAGGTTCTCACGAGAAGATCATCACCGTTTCCCGTAAAGGTCATCCATGTGTGGACCCGGTAACCGGCACCGGGGATAATCGTATCAAATGTGTAATTGAATACATACAGTTTGAGTGCAATGATTATTCCCATTACTGAGAGAAGTGTGATTATCAGGATGTTGATGGTCTTTTTTCTGGAAAGACTCATGGCATTTTAACCGAAACCCCAATCATGGCCCCGGCAAAAGAGTAGTTTGTATCAAAAGTTGTGTTGTAGGTCATGTTGGATGTCTTATAATCCCACCAGCTTGAAAGAAGGGCTTCAACTTCTGTCCCTTTCGGGCTCGTAAGGATCAAATAGGATATTTCAAGATCAAGATGTATCGTGATGTCATTTCTCAGTTCATTATTGACGAGGTATGTATCGGTTGAGTCCCGGGCAATATAGTTGATAAAATTCGTAAAAGAGAGACTTCCGTCGAGATTGATCTCCAACCGTTCACCAATTCTGAATCTATTATCCAGTGAGAAAGTATGGGATATATTGTCATAATAGCCTTCGACAAAATCATCCCCGCTGGATTCGGTTACGACATAATCGTAATTGTAGGTTTTCAGGTAGTTGAACTTATACGAGAGTTTGGGATTGTAGTACTTTCCAACTGAGAAATTGAAGAGAACTTCGGCGCTGTTGTAGAGATTCAATCGATCCTCTGAGGAAAGGACAGCTGTGACATCTATATGATATTTAGATTCGAGATATTGTTTTATATCCAGACCGTAAATCAGTGAAACGTTAAGCCAGTCTAAAGCGTAAAGTCTGAGCTGAGGTTCGATCCCCCCCTTTATATAGTCCAGTTTCCGTCCGGCAATAAGATAATTGGGGTAAGTTCTCCATTCAAATTCGGAATCCCATAAGAATCTCCAGCTTTTGTTGAATCGGATGGATCCGGAATCAGATAATCCGGCGCTTATATAATTGTCTCTTGTATCTTCGGCAAATTGAAAATCTCCAAAGAGGTTTGCTTTGTTGTAAATATGGCGTCTTGTACCGCTTATCAATGTGAGATCAGTTCCGATTACGTTGGAATATTGCACAAGTCGTGTATCACCGGGTTTTGTTAAACTTTCAAGATTAGATGCGACAAAATCAAAACTGTGAAAATGGTAAGCCCCATCGAATTTCAGGCTGTTTCTTCCCGCTATGGGAAATTCCAGAGTCCCTTTGGTATAAACATCGCCTCCAAATGTATTGGCTGATAGATTATCCAGACCGCCATAAGCTACTATTTTCCCGCTAAATCGGATTTCCCCTTTTTCTTCGATTTCAGAAATAAGCTTTTCTGCTCTCTCTTTGTCTTTATCGGACAAAAAAGCCAATGAAAGCTGAGCGTAATACAGGCTTTTTTCCAGAAATTCGTCATAAGCACTTTTGGAATAAGTGAGATCCGATAAATAGTTATATATTTTTGCCATCGCATAGCGCAGTTCGCTCAGATCTTTATCGTCATCAATGAGGCCTTCGAGTTTTATATAACCTGATAGAGATTGCTCAAATAGATCAAGGGCCCGGACATCTCTATACTCGACCTTTTTCCTGTAGGCAAGGCGGTAAAGCGCTCGGGATTTCAGTTCGAGCCCTTTGATGTGATAGCTGTTCAAAATATCGATGCCGTCGATAAAGCTCAATAATTTAAGCGTTTCACTGTATTCTTTTCTGTAGTAATAAATCTTTCCCAGATCATAAGCTGATTCTTCAAAGCGGTTACTCTCTTCGTTGAGAAGAACCTGTCTGAATGATAGGATTGCTTTTTCATCTTCTCCAAGCCTGAGGTATAAGCGTCCCGCATACCAGTAGGCATCATCAGTTTTTACACTTTCAGGGTTTTCATCGATAAAACGTTCAAAGAGTACAATAGCTTCGGTATTCTCTTTATTGTTATATCTTTCGAGGGCATTGTTGTAATCCTGACGATCTACTGCTGAAATATTAAAAGGGATTAAGAGCAGGATAAGCGATAGAACTAATGGGGATCTTTTTTCCATAATTTCACTTCCTTATATTGGGGAATTTTATGAAATTTTATAGAAGTGTTTTTGAGGAAAGATGTTGAAAGATTGGAATGAGGTAAAACAAAATCGAATTTCATAAATAACCGCATGCTAACAGTTTAAGTCATACATAGAGAAAAAACTATATTTAAGAGGATTTTGACCTGGATTTGACCCTCCTGATAAATCTAGATGATCTTAAGATGATTCATTTTTTAGTAAATAGGACACTTCTTTGAGCTTATATTCTTCGGAATTGACATTGTGTTCCTGCTCATCGGCCAGAGTACTTGTTCTGGTCTTTCCAAAATTATGTCCAGACCAGACTATGGTCTCTGGAGGGCAGGTCTCAATCAATTTTCGCAGTGAAGTTCCTAATTGAGAGCGATTACTGTCCACACTGACTGTGGCACCCGAATCTCCCACAAACAGAGTATCACCCGTAAAGATATTTTTATCGGAATAGAGACAAATGCAGTCTGCCGTATGGCCGGGAGTTTCTATAACTTTCAGCTTAACTTTACCAAACTCAATAAGATCGTTTTCCCGAAGACCGGTCTTGAAGTTTATTATCTGCGCTCCTGTTCTCTTTTGAAAGAAACTATTGCCCTTGATGTGATCGTGATGGCTATGGCTGTTTATGATGTACTTAAGCTCATATCCACGATTTTTTATCATTTTCAAGACACTTCGAAATTTCCAGAACGCACCCGTGCCGACTAAACCGGGGTCGAGAAGAGAAGCCTGTCCGGTTTCCTCGCAGATAATAAGATAGGTAAAATTTTTAAGAATGCCCAGCATCTCAATTTGTTCGATTTTCATGACTCTATAATATTATGAAATTTGATTCAGGTCTTTTCTTATTTATTTTATTATTGAAAATTAAAGTATTAAAATGCTAAAATAGTGTAAATTTAAAATAAATATGATATGTAGGATAGCAAATGTTCCCGATTATTTCATTCATCCTCAGTATTGCATTCATTATTCTCCAATGTTATATGTTGTGTCACCTTGCATTGGATTCGGTACTTTTGAGAGACAGTAAGAAAAACTGGATAATAGGATTTGTTCTGGTTGGACCAATAGCTTCAACCATGTATTATTTTATGGAATACAGAAGATATTAGTAAAAAACCGGCAATTTCTCACCGGTTTTTTATGTGCTTAAATCAGCATCTCTTTTCCGTCTATCAAAATTGATTCGGGGAAAATAACGCCTGTAACGTCTTTAAGGTCATCATCATGCGCAGGTGCATCGAGGATTCTACCCTGGATGACAGCTTCTAATCCCATGAATTCTGCAAATTGATCACTGCCTTCTCCCTGAGGAGGCCCCATTTTATCTGATCCACTATCACTGTTTCCCGGGCTGCTGCCCTGTCCGCCGGGAGGAGGTCCATCACCTCTTGATCCACCTTCTTCACCGGGACCACCGCTCTGGTTGGGGGCTATGGCGTATTTTTCACCAGATTCAAGTACGAGGAAAATTTTATCGTTTTCCATTTCCAGAACTCCGGTCAATGTGGCTTCGACAACATTGTTACTTTTTATTGGAGTCCGACCTTTTGGCTCCCGTCTCTCTTCCTGCTGCCCCTCTGCTATTAAAGCAATATTGACGAGGAAAAGTGCGAGTAGAAGACTATTTGTTTTTTTCATGATTAATCACCTCTGATGAAAAGATACCTTGCATCAGATATCAATTGGTTAAATCACTGTAAAAGAAATGTAAATAGACCTGGTCTTTTGTAAAATATATGTAAATTGTCTATTCGCTCTGTTTTCCCAAATAGTATTCGTAGTCCCCGTCGTAGACATTCATCTTTCCATGATCAATCTCTATCACTTTGTTCGCCAGATGTTTCAGAAAATATCTGTCGTGGCTGACTATGATAATCGTTCCTTCAAACTCCTGCAGTGCTTCGAGTAATACTTCTCTCGAAGCAATATCGAGGTGGTTGGTCGGCTCATCGAGAACCAGGAAGTTGAGCGGTTTTGCCATCATACAGGCGAGGACTACACGGCTTTTTTCTCCACCGGAAAGAATCCCGATTTTTTTATCAGCATCATCACCGGAAAACTGGAAGGAACCGAGAAGATTTTTAATATATCCGATAGATTCATTGGGGAGGATGGAGG
>JADGDJ010000338.1 GCA_016744925.1 Spirochaetaceae bacterium | reverse complement strand
CCACATACCCCTCTTCAAAAAAAAGATTAACCACTTCATATCCGCTTATGGCATCGAAATCACTGTTCCTGAAAAAAACATCTTTTTCAATATGCAGGTTATTCTTATCAATTATTTTATGGAAACCTTTCATTTTTTCCATAGCATTATATTGATAATCGCGCCCCTTTAAAATCAGCATAGAATTGATATTGTAGTCACTGATGACATTTTCAAAAGCCGCAACCACTGAAGCACTATAATCATTAACTACAGCCGAAGCTCCGTCGAGAACCCATTCCACAGTGACAAAAGGTACACTTTCAGCCACATCCATACAGATCTTTTTCACTTCACCGAACGCTTCTTCTATAAAAATGATTGCCGCCCCTTCTTCCCGGGCCTTATAGAGACTATCAATAGTATTCTGATTCCAATTCAACTTATCCGTATTAAGAGAGTTTAGAATGATTTCATAACCGAGCTGATTAGCTTTTTCTGTCATACCGGTTAGGATTTTCATGAAAAAAGAGAGTGAAGATGAGGGGAGAAATACATATATGCGGTTACTGAATAACTGACTGAACTCAGAGACAAAATTTCCTTTTCCTGGAGATGAGTATATAAGATTTTCCTGCTGTAAAAGACTGAATGCCTTCTGTACTGTTGTGAGAGAGACACCAGTATTTTTAACAATTTCCCGTACTGAAGGAAGCAGAGTTCCAGGTGTATAATGTCCTTTGACAATACCTAGTTTCAGCCGAGATGCTATTTGTCTGAAAGGGGGTTCATTTGATTGATGATCTATAATGATTTCCATGGAGCAACCTTTTTTAACTTCTGAAGAATAGGCAAATTATAGCTATTTGAGTGAGACCATGTCAAATAGATGAGGTGCGAGAATCGCAGCACCGAACAAGGAAGTAGTTTAAGTAATGCGCATATTGCTGCAATTCTAAGTAAAACAGCAAAGATTATCCCGTTTGAGACAATAACGGGACAACCTATACAGAATTATTCCTCTATTTTACCATCAAGATCCCATAGAGCAGTCCAATCCTGATTGTCTTTCCAGAGAAATACCTGACCTTTGATAAGTCGGCAGTTTTTATCATTGGTAGCAATCGCTTTCATTTCATCATCTGTCAAAGGATCATTCACTACAGCATTTAGATTGCTCAAGTATTCATATCTTTTAACTGAAAATGGTATGGGAACCTGTCCTCTCTGTGAACCCCATTTAACACAGATACATGCCGGATGAACATTTAGTCTTTTTGCCGCGGCAACAATCGCGGGATCTTCGATATCAACGGTATCATTTTCGGTTTTATCTCTGTCTGGTCTGGTGGGTGAGCCAATAGGACAAAAGCCAATTGGCTGAATTTTATTTTCTACCATGAAATCAAAAAGTTCCTGCTGCTGAAAATGAGGATGCTGCTCCATCTCATTCACTGCCGGTTTAATTTTAGCGTCTCGAATAATCAATTTCATTTTAGGAATAGTAGTATTGGATGTGCCGACATTCCTTACCAATCCCAATTCTACAAGTTTCTCAATCTGTCTCCATGTTTTCATAAAGTTTTCATGTATATAGGGTTTTGCATCGGGAGAACGAGAATCGACATCGCAACCGGGAGAGTGAAAGTTGGGAAAAGGCCAATGAACAAGATAGAGATCGAGATAATCCAGGCCGAGATCCTCTAAAGATTTTTTACACTGGGGTATAACATCTTCTTCAGCATGTTTATCATTCCACAATTTAGAAGTGATAAAAAGCTCTTCTCTTTTTATACCCCCATCCATTATAACTTTTAAAGCGCCTCCGATCTCTTTCTCATTACCGTAAACTGAAGCACAGTCAAAATGTCTGTATCCGACTTCTGCAGCACCTATGACAGCATTAGCGATCTCATCAGCAGTGAACCTATCGGAACCGAAAGTTCCCAAACCCAGCGCGGGCATTTTAGCACCAGTATATAAAACTTTCTGAGGAACTGATTTGGGATCGATCCCATCAGCCGCTATTTCAAATTTCCCTGTTTCTGCGTAACTCATTTGTATTTTCTCCTATGGCTGGAGCAGTAGACGAAGTCTGCGACCAGCTTCTTGTTCATATCTAAATTATTCATTTCTAGCGGTTTATGACGCCTTTTTTGAGAATAATATTTCCATATTTAACCGTCTCACCGGTCATAACTACAGCAAAAGCCTCTTTAGCTCTATCGTAAAAATCAAAGCGACCGATTCTCTCAATGGCAGGAGTTTCGGGCCATAACGAATCAATTGGTTCTCTGTAAGAGATTTCCGCCTGTGGATCAAGAGAATCTCCCTCTCCGGGTTTCATCATAATCAGGGGACTGATTACATATTGATCTAAAGTTATGAGAGGCATTATTCCCTTCAATAACTCAGGAATTCTAATTCCATCTGCTCTGATAACTTTTTTGCCAAAAGTATCTCCTGGAAAAAAAGCATCTGCCAGTACAATTTCATCACCATGTCCCATTCTAAATAAAACATCCAATAATTCCGGTGAAATGACCGGATCAATTCCTCTCAACATTCCTACTCTCCTTTGCTGATTATTTGTTACTACTTAAATTACAGGCCCGTGCATATATCCCTAATACGTCTCTGATTCTATCAATGACAATATCTTCTGGTGTGCACATAATCTGTCCTGACCGGACGCTGGTATATTGGCTAGGAAGATACTGACTCAGCAATGAAAGTGAAATCCCCTCACTTTTCAAATTTGTAAAAAGTTTAGTCTTGGCATCACTGAGAGATTGGTCGGGCCAGTAATAGCGGCTTCTGTCAGAAAAGCTGTATTTCCGTTTATATTCTTTTTCTTTCTCTGAGCCCGGATAATATTTCTGCCAGTAACCCGGTTGATCAACCATCACTTCATCTAGTCTTTCTATAAGAAATGATTGTTGGCTGATTCTATGGGCAAACATTTCCTTTTCAATTTTCGCAAGAGCAAATAATGCTTCTCGGTAGGCATAGGTTAACCAAGGTCCGACTTTTAAGATGCAAAAGTGATCTTCAACAAGTTCAGTCAATCCCTTTTCAGTCTGATAATCAGTAGAATGAGCTTCGTATATGAATCCGTCGTATTCTTTAATCGCACTTGTAAGAGATTTTGCGTTTCCTCTGTTGTAATCGAATACCTGATCATCTCCGAACTCTACTCCCGGTTGAACGACTACACCTTTCACCCTGTCCCAGGCATCGGCCAATCCAGCTTCAAAAAAAGCTTTTCGGGTTACGGTGATAGTCTGCTTAGCATCCTCAGGAGTCGTTGCATCCACATGATCTTCTTCTTCCTGCGCACCGCCCGGTATGGGAACCTCAGTTCCAATGATATAAACAGGCTTAGGAAATTCCGATCGATACTTTGCCCAGGAGTTTTCTGCCGTTTTACACAATTGAGCTGCTCTGGCAGCAACTACTTCATCGGCTAGCGGCTTGGCTCTGTCACCTTCATCATCAGCGAGAAACATACTGGCATCAAGATGAATCTTCTGGTATCCCGCTTTAACGTAATCATGTACCAATACATTGGCATTTGCCATTGCTTCTTCTGCAGGTAGACTC
>JADGDJ010000083.1:15485-17032 GCA_016744925.1 Spirochaetaceae bacterium | reverse complement strand
TTTCAAGACGAAGTGAGCATAGGTACTCGGTAACTGAAAGCCCTACATCCTCTTTGAATCTCGTGCTGATATAGTTAGGATGCGCAAAGACATTAACAGCTATTGTCTTCAGGTTTATAGCCATTGTGTAGTTTTCCTTAAGATACTGTTTCACCCTGATGGATAATTCCAGTTCACATTCCGCGATATTTTCTGACATCGTTTTTTGCACCAGCTCTTTGAGCCAGATCCCGAATTCGGATAGAGTGGAGAATTGTTCCAAAATCCATATGGGAGAATGGTCGCTCAACATGATCCCCGATATTTTATCCAATTTACGGAAAACGAGACCTTTCATCAGATATACATAATACTCTAGATTTGCCGGTGTTTTCAGAGCAGCCAGATCAGTATCAATGAGCTCGATAAATTCTCCGATCTCATTCTCCTGGATCAATTTTCTATTTCGCAGATTGATCTCCTGCAACTGTGCTTTGTCGACCTTTGTAATCACACCCTTCAGGTAATGATGTTTATCAGGTGAAAAAAATCTATGAAGAAGGATTCTGCGAAGATAGAGAAAGGATGCCCGTAATTCTTTTTCAGAATGACATGCGCCTCCCATTCCCGCATAACACGATGATGTGCAGTGGCCTAAGAGATCGGTTCCCGATTTTTTTGAAAAAATTAGATAGATATCGTTTTCTATCGGATAGATTTCATCTTCAATTTCCTCTCCATCAAACTGACCGTAAATCATCAGCATTCTGGTCCCTTCCGGATTGAGGAGCGCTTGAGCCAAATCTTTATTCATTTCGGAATGTATTTCTCCAGTAGAAAAAAAATAATCAATATATTGTCCCTCTTTGATTATTGAATTTTCTCTTTTCAAATATTCCAACTCTGCCTCTTCTTCAATTTCATCCACCAGTTTTTTAAGGACTTCAATCAGTTTAGAAGAATCGAGGGGCTTCATAAGATAATCGCTGGCATTATTTTTCAAGGCAGACATGGCGTATTCAAATTCACTATATCCCGTTAGAAAAATAAATTTCACCTGCTGATCTGTCTCTCTTATTTTTTTAAGAAGTTCCGCACCGTTCATTCCGGGCATAGAAATATCCGAGACGATGATATCCGGTTTAGTTCTCTCATACATTTCATACGCCTGGAGGCCAGTCTCTGCCATTCCGACTGCTTTAAACCCGGCCTTCTCTATGTTTAACTTGAGTCTTTCCCTAATAATTGGTTCATCATCTGCAACAAGGATTTTATACCCATTACCGATTTTCAACATTTTCTATCTCCCCGGGTAAATGAATCTCGGCAATTGTGCCCGATCCTTTTATAGAGCTGTATTTTAAACCATACTGTTCGCCAAAATGCAGCTTGAGCCTCTGGTCTGTAGCATACACACCTATGTGTTTCGGTTTTCCATCTATGGTTTTCCGTTCTGTTTTGAGAATATCACCAAGAACTTCCCGACTCATACCAACCCCGGAGTCGTGAACGGCGATTACAAGATTCTGCGCGATTTCAACACAGTCAATCTTGATATTCAATATGTT
>JADGDJ010000083.1:1037-15475 GCA_016744925.1 Spirochaetaceae bacterium | reverse complement strand
AGCTTTAAATCCATGCCATGGCGGATGGCATTCTCAACTAAAGGCTGAAGTGTCAGCTTCACTATCTGTTTTTCAAAATATTGTTCGGGAACATCAGATGTAAAACGTATTCTATTGTTGCAACGCACATTCTGAATTTTGATATACAGGCTGACAATTATCAGTTCCTGCTCCAGGCTGATGATGAGGTTATTCGTCGAGAGAATGGAGCGATAGAAATCAGCTGTATCGCGGATGAGTGAAAGTGAATCATCATTTCTCCCCAATTCAATCAAGCCGCATATATTTTCCAGAATATTATTCAGGAAATGGGGATTGATCTGAGACTGCAGCAGGGCGAGCTCATACTCTTTTATCTGAACGTCTCTTTTCCGTTCTGTTTCAGCACCCTGGGCAATGCGGTCAATCATATAGTTGTATTGTTTTCCCAGTTTTCCTATTTCATCCATGGCATGAATCGGCACGTATTTTCTGGATTCCAGATTCTCCATGGCGGATATTGAATGCTCCATATCTATAATAGGTTTGGTTATTGACGCGGACAACCGAAACGAAATTATAACCGAACTAAGTAATGCTATGATCCCGATTATAAAAAAATTCAGTTTCATATCTTTGGCGGGGACCAATAAAACGGCTTTGGGAACTTCATTGACAATGATCCAGTTTGTCTTGGGGACGATCTGCCTATGACACAGGATTAAACCGTTGTACAAAGATGTGGTATTCAGATTCTCTTTGATAAATTCGAGTTTGGAAGCATTTATGGTTTTTAGAATTTTACTCTCGTCGTTATGAACTATTATTGTGCCTTTATCATTGATTATATAGAGGGATCCATTTTCTGAAAATATGGAATTATCGATAGAACTGATGAATAGCTTGATTGGAATGAGAGACTCCAGAAATCCCAGCTCCCTTCCGCTTGTTCCGTCATAGATTTTACGATAATAGGGCAACAGGTAGTGTTCCGATTCGTTGGAATAAAAAGGGAGTCCCCAAATTTTACGATTTACCGGAGTTAAATCCGTTTTCAGAATATCAATATGGTCCCGAAAAAACGGGCTTGTCTCCAAATAGTAGTTAGAACTGAAGTATATGTCGAACGCGATATATTGGAGATTCATAGTTTCTATAAAGGTTCTGGGAACAACATAATCAACAAGCAAATTTTTTACTTCCCGATCCTTGGAAAAACTCCAGGGTCCGACATTTTTTGAAAAATCCTGAATCTCTTTATTTGAAATTGTCATTTTGGAAAAAACGGCTATTTCATTGCATATCAGATCTATCCGTTCAGAAAACATTTGTGTATTACTCGCAAGATCCCTTTTTGCTTCTTCAGTGATAAACTCTGTAGTAATCCGGGAGGCAACAGACGTCACTCCGAGAATCGTAAATAGAACAAGTATGGATGTTAAGATCCAGAGCTTGGTTCGAATGGAGTTGCTGATTATTTGTAATATCTTCATCTCTCCTCCGAATAGAGTGGCAACTTGTTAATATTTCAGTTAATAAGCTTACATTCAAAATCGGAAGGTGTCATTTCATTTATAGTTTATCTCAAACTGAGATTTTATTATCAACTCCTTAGGATTTGACAATATAGCGATACTTTATTGGATTCTTTTGCGAAGCGCAAGGAGGTTTCATATCCTGTCTTATATTTTTCCCGACTGTAAAGAGAGTCATAATCCCCTTCATAAGATATTTTATATTCTTTAAAAACTCTATTTGTTCTATGAGTATTGTTGTATCTTCAACAAGACAAAGAATCTATATAACTTTCAAATAGTTTCGGCAGGGTGTTTTTTCCTTCTATCGGATATACCCATGGTCCGAACACGTCGTGCTCATAACTTCTTTTATTAATTATTGCCTAAACATTCTAAATGATTCTAATGGGAACTCTCCATACCACTGGATGTAGAGTTCCTATAATCTATACTTCCCTTTCCAATAAATTCTTCACGAATATTTCATGTTCTGAAAGTTTGGGTCTGTATTTTTTATTAGCATAGAGCTGCATTAAAAGAGCAATTATCAGAAGAAATGCAGACATTACCAGGGAGATTAAAAGAGATTGTATTTTTGTAGATTTATACTGATAAGCAATGATTAAAGGAATTTCATCGGATAGATTAACTCCGGTGTCTTTAAAATAATCTACATATTCAACAGGCAGCGTTTTTTTAGTTAGACCCTGGAAATTCACATCGTTCATTAATAGGGATTCATTGAAATCGGGATTATCTCTCAGGAGATGTCTCAATTGCCCTTTGGTCATTCCAAGAACGGCATAGGCATTTTTATTTGTTAAATAGAACTCATCTACGACTAAATAAAACTGAAGGTCCATATCATTAATATTACCAAAAATTTGTTCATCTACTCCGAATATTCCTGTAATATAGCTTTGAAGTTCAACGTATCCTTTTATTTTTGATTCGGACTGAAATCCCTCTAAACCCATCGGTGCATATGTCTTTTGAAATATACCATTAATATTGAGAGCGATTCCGATAAGAATGAGCAGGATACCCAATGCAAATGCTCCGAGTATTTTTGATTGTATGCCACGGAAACCTGCTCCAAATCTCATAATCGCTTTTAATTCTTCTTTTTTGTCTTGTGAATCTGAAACCTGTTTGGCATCGACAATAACTTGATGGGCTCTCCTCAGATTTGTAAAACTGCCTCTAATCATTATGTTCCTCTTTAATATCGTGTCTCTGCAGTAATTAGCATGATCAATCAGAGTAGGTGAATATACTTTATTTTTCAACTACCTTAATCCGGGCTATAATCGGAAAAATTTGGAATTTTTTATATGCAAATAATCGCGGCCTAGAACTGGTGTTCAATTCTCCCGAGAGAGGAGAGTTGTGTATTTTCAAAAAAGATCCTCTATTGTTCAGGGATCTGATTGATAAAGAAGAATATTCCGTTGTCACAATTATAGCAAATTATCAGAACTTATGCTAAAATTCTTTATTATGGGAACAAACCAAAAAAGGCAATATATCAGTGGTAGCCTTACTAGACTCGTAATCGTTTTTTCTGTAATTTCCTTCGTTTTTTTAGTTTTAATAGGAAATATCAGTAATCAATATGTAAAGCACAGCGAACAGCAGCGTCTTGAACACTTAAGGCAATTAATCCAAATAGCAAGGAACACTATAGAACCTACGCTTCAAGAATATCGTTACGGACACATATCAAAAAAAGAAACAATCAATCGGATCAGGGACATCACCCGGAGAATGGTTTTTTCCGAAGAACATGGTAGTAATTATATATTTATGAGTTCATTTGATGGCCTGATGCTGGTTCAGCCTTTTGAACCGGAAAAAGAAATGCTAAATCAATGGAATTTAAAAGACTCAAATGGTTTATATATTATCAGAGGCTTAGTCGAAATAGCAAAAACATCTAAAAATGGCGGGTTTTTTACATATGAATATATACCTCCCGGTAAAGAGGAACCGGAGGAAAAAGTATCATATGTGTTAGGCATTGATGAAATAGATTGTTACATTGGTTCAGGTCGTTATATGGGGGACTTGAGAAAAGAGCAAATCTTGTTCCAAATGCAGGTTCTCCTGTTGGAGTTTTTTTTAATGGTTTTGATCGCAAGTCTTTTAATGGTTTTTTTAAGAGAAATCCATGCACAAAATCTCAAATTATCTAAAGAAGTCGAAATACGGCAGCTTTCAGAAATGAATTTATTAAATGAAAAAATACGCCTTCGAACTTTGATAGAAACAATTCCGGATTTGATATGGCTTAAAGACGCAAAAGGGATATATCTTTTCTGTAATCCAAAGTTTGAACGTTTTTTTGGAAAAACGGAACAGGAGATTATAGGGCAAAGTGACTATCAGTTTGTAGATAAAGATCTCGCGGATTTGTTTCAGAAAAATGATTTATTAGCGATAAAGAAAAACCTTCCCAATATAAATGAAGAAGAAGTGGTATATGCAGATGATGGGCATAAAGAACTCTTAGAGACAATAAAAACACCTATGTATGATTCTGAAGGAGTGTTGATTGGCGTTTTGGGAATTGCGAGGGATATAACCAGAAGAAAACAGCAAGAAAAGGAATTGATGCAGCTGCATAATTATCTGATAAATATAATTGATTCTATGCCTTCATACATAATTGGTATAGATGAAAAGGGTTGTGTTAGCAGATGGAATCGGAAAATGGAAATCTATTCAGGAATTTTACTGTCTGAAGCTCTCAATTTACCTATAACCAGTATTCTCTCTCACTTATCGATGGATTTGGAGACGATTATCACAGCGATAGAAGAGAAAAAAGTAATCGATGATCAACGGAGAATGAGAATAAAAGATAAACAGATCATCTATGAATCATTTATTATTTATCCACTACTAGGCGAAGGAGAAAATGGCGCAGTCGTTCAAATTGATGATGTAACAGAAAAAATACAAATAGAAGAAATGATGATTCAATCTGAGAAAATGCTTTCGATTGGTGGATTGGCTGCTGGAATGGCTCATGAAATTAATAATCCCTTAGCAGGGATGATTCAAACTGCTGAAGTTATGAGCAATAGACTTTCAAATGAGATGATGCCTGCCAATATTTCAGCTGCAGCTGAATCTGGAACAGATATGCAAAGTGTTCGTTTATATATGGAGAAGAGAAAAATCCTAACTATGCTTCAGTCTATTAAAGAATCTGGCAGTCGAGCTGCTAAAATTATTGAAAATATGCTTAGCTTTTCTCGTCAAAGTGACTTTTCTTTTTCCTTTCACAACCCGGCGGAACTAATGGAACATGTTCTGGAATTGGCATCTTCTGATTATAATGTGAAAAAGCAATATGATTTCAGGGAGATCCGGATCATCCGTAAGTATGGAGAAAACCTACCTGAAGTTTATTGCGATAGTGGAAAAATACAACAAGTTCTAATAAATATACTAAAGAACGGTTCCCAAGCGATGTATTCTTATAATGCAGAATGCGATGCTCAGGGAATCGCAAAAATCATTCCTCAATTCACTATTATAATTCAGCATGAAATCAAAGAAAAAATGTTGCATATCGAAGTGACGGATAATGGACCCGGAATGGATGATTCTGTAAAAAAGAGGTTATTCGAACCGTTTTTTACTACAAAAACAATTGGGTTGGGAACTGGACTTGGGCTTTCTGTTTCGTATTTCATTATTACGGAAAACCACAAAGGAACAATGTCTGTTGATTCTCAGCCCGGTAAAGGAACGACGTTTATTATAAGAATACCTACCAACGAATCAGATCTTGAAAATGTAAATTAAAATTTACTAAGCAGATCTGGGAGATTTTTATTGTCGGTCAATTCAGAACATCTGACTCCATCCCCTGCTCCTTAGTGAAGAAAGAGGCAGTCGCAGTAAACATAACTTCAGCGGATCATTTTTCCTTCAATCATTTCTCGGAATTTTTCTGAGTTTAATTCACCGATGGTCTCTATATACAACCTCTGTTTTTCTCTGTAGTCATCCCATCTGTTAAATTTCTCATATTGGTCTATTGTCAGCATCAGTCGCTCTCTCAATTGCTTTACCTCTTCTTGACCATAACGTCGGGACATTTCATCAATAATTGGTTCGAGGTAAATACGCATATCATCATGGCCGATCATCTCCCTGATATAAAAAGAGAGTTCATCCATTCTTTCGACTGTTAAACCATTCTGTTTGCTAAAAATTCCCCACTCCATAATAAAGCGTCTCATATTGTTTTCAAAATATTTCAGGAAATCTTTTTTAGCCTCAGAAGGTGGTTTATGGATAATCGTCATCTCTTTGAAAGGGAGGAAGAAGGATCTGAATAGGGGGTCTTCCTTTTTAAGACCGACCAGGGAGTTGCCATTTTCGTAAATGAGTCTGCTGGCGAGCAGCATTGAAAAGTCTTCCCCTCTGGGAATTTCCGGCGGATAGAAAATCCGTTCGGCAAACTCTCTTCGGATAATCATATTTCCTCCGAATCCGAAAAGACTCTCTTTGATCTCGTCGCTCTCTACAAAAAACCGCACCATATCCCTATCCATAGGAGAAAATTTCTTCCATGTTTTCAGTGGATCCTCAGTGAGAATTCTAACAGTACCATTTTTTTCATAAGGAGCCGTAAAAACATATTTATCAGGATTTTCCTTTAAGATCTCCTTCAGCTTTTCCAGATAGAGAGGACGTAAGAGTTCATCATCATCAATCTGAATAATGATGTCTTCTTTCATAATCGATGAAATAATAAATCCCAGATTCCGTAATTCCGGATAACCTTTAGCACTTATAAATTCAGATCCCGATTCTTCGTGTAGATCATATATATCGTTGTTTGTCAGAATAAATAGTTCATAGGGGCAGTCGTTTAGACACTTTGTAATCTCTGATCTGATTTCCCGGTCAAAATCTCTGCTCTCCTGTGTCGCTGTTCCAACAATATATAATCTCAGTCTGTCATCATTAGCGGTTACAAGTCCGTTTATGCTTTCAATAGTTGACCGAAGGGTGTTTTCCTCTTTGAATCTATCGAGGCTCGTCGGGTGATCAAAGGGGTTTGAAGATTGTTCATCCACATCAATATATACATTGATGATCATTGCGAAATTCATATATTTATTTCCTTTTTCATTTCTGAGTGAGTGAGAAATAGGCCGGCAGGGGCCTTACTACTCCGGCAGGGTTTGTCTCTGAAGGTGCAGTCAAACTGAAATTAAAATATTTTCCATTTTTATGTCCGATCATGGATGCGGAAGCACCACCATCTAGATTGATAAGAAAATCCAGCCCGTCAGAGTCCGCAATTTCATTTTGTACAAAGACAATTGTCTCATTGAAAGTTGCTCCTCTTGAAATATTAGTCCTCCCGGAAAATTGAGCCAGTAGTAATTTCCCGCTTTTTGTTCTCCCGAATACAGCTCTAGGCTGGCGGATTCTCGGATCGAGTTGAGTTTCCTGAGTTCCTCTTGAAGCTTTTGACTTCCAACCCTCATTTTTTAGGCTTTTATCAGCATCAGATAAATTTGAATAATAATTTTTCCCGTTTTCAACCAGTAAGTTAAAACCTCCGAAAAGCCACTTTAATCTGTCTTTTGCGCAGGGCAGATTTTTCCAGGATACCCTGAAGCTGACAGTTTTCCGATTTCCCGGAATTGTATCCCTCATAACAAACACGGCACCAATAGGTGGTAGTCTGCAGGGACCATCACCTCGGTAGATAATCTGGTCCTGAATAATAACAACACAATATTTTCCCTTTCCGACGAATTCTCTATCTGATGATGGAAGATATAAACCTTCTGAAGATCCATCACCAGTGGGATTTATTGTTTCTTTAGTAAAATTATACTTTTCATCTTCCAGAAAAAGGTCAACTTTTCCCAGAGAGAAATGTCCTGCAAAAATTTTACCTTCTAGGGTGCATCCTAAAAATGCTTTATTATAAAGAGGAAGGGTTTCAAACCATTTCCCATCTAACTCTGCTGAAAGATAGTCAATAAAAAAATCCTTTATGCGAAGCATTTCTTTTTCAGAAACCAGTGCATTGTAATATTCAACCAGATTTTTAGTAAAATAATAATTGAATGATATTAATATCCCGGTTTCACTAATCCTTAAGGCTTCAGGTTGTTTACAGGAATCTAATAACAAAGGAGCGGCATTTACACAGCGTTCATCTGCTGTCACAAAAGAAACACTTACAGCTTCGGGATCTCGAAATTCTGTATTTATAACTTCATTCGATGTTATCCGATAAAGTCCGTTTGATGCTGTTATACAATCATTTCCTTTATTAAACTCATTGATCTTATTCCCCATTGATAAGGTCAAAGATTCGGGAGATTTTCCACGGAGAAAATCGGACAGACTGAGGGCATTATATTGGACTCCTGAAGCATCAATTTCAGAGGGAAATTGAGAAGTCTGTAACCCGGCTAATGTCATTCCATTATGATCTTTATATTTTAAGAGCATTTCCGTATATCCTGAGTTGGCAAAACCTTTAAGACTATCACCAGCCAGTTTAAAGGAGGATTGGAGCAGACCTCTGGAAAACCATTCTGTATTATTTAGAATAAATCCAAAATTTTTAATCTTCCGAAAAATCTCCAGATAAACCCAGATATTCGTTGTAAAAACAAACACACCGGAATTTTGAAATATTTCCAATCTTTTTATCCCATCATTATGAAGCGGGAAACTAAAATCAAGATTTATTGTCATATTAGAAAAAGGCTTTTGACCTTGAAGAATATGGAACATCTCTTCAGTAACACCACGCACAAGCGGATCATTAGAGCAAACCACTTGAATTTCAGCCTCAGTCAGTTCAAACAGCAAACTCAATTCTTCTTTGAAAGACTCTGGTTTCCCCGGGATAAATAATATCCTTTTTACACTGCGTAAATGATTTTCAAGTTTTTTCCTCAATTCAATATCAGATCGATCGTATGATAAATTATCGCGAATAACGGTAGTGGGAAATACATCTATACCAAAGACCTCAATCCTTAAACGTCGAAGATCCTTTAATATTTCTATAGGCATTTTTTCATCAATTTTTTCATTGTTCAGAATATAATTGATAAGCCGGGTATGATAGTCATCCAGTTTGTCTTTATCGTTAAGTTCTTTATTTGAAAGAGCAGAATCAATAATTATCTTCTTTTCAGGGTAATGATCAAGAAAAATCTGAAACTCTTCTGCAGCAAATCTTTTATGCCAACTTGTCCCTGCCAGTTCTTGAAATTGAAATGGCCTCCCGATTGGAGATGTCATCTTTATAATACTCCTTAAATAATTTTATTCGGCGAGCCAGAATCCTCCGTAGCTTGCTCCGGGGGCCTTTATTTCCTTTTAGTATTTCTACCATAGAAAAAGTAAATCGCTATTGTTGAAATTATCATCAGTATTACTGAATAGACAAACATGATTGCTTTAGAATCTCCCGGACTTTCTTGTTCTGTTGCAGTTTTAATTACAATTCCCAATGGTTTGTATGCCGGATGATATAAGAACACCGATAGATCATAATTGGGCAGGAGTTTATTAAATGATAAAACAATAACAGCGAGAACGGTAGGTAATAAAATTGGTAAAATAACTCTTCTAAAGGTATAAAATCCACTGGCTCCCATACTTTTTGAAGCATCCACAAGGGCATTGTCCAACCCGAAATATGCCGCTTTCAGCATTCTTAAACTAAAGGGTAGCGTTACAATTACATAGGCAGATAACATGAGGAGGGGTGAGCCCACAAGGTTTTTATTAAATAGAATTGTTTTCGGCAGATCGTAAGTCATAATTAATCCCATTGCGATTAAAGTGGCAGGTAAAAGCCATGGAATCAATAATAAAAACTCCAGAATGGTACCAACTTTGCCCTCTTTTTTATGTATGATATTTGAAGCGACAAGACATATAATGGCAACAATGACAGCAGCTGACATAGAATAAACGATACTTACTAAATAAGGCTCAAAGGCTCCTCTCCGTGTAAATAAAAGCATGTAATTTGAAAGGGAAAAATTACTGAAAGATAAATCAACAGTATTAATCGCTATCGTATTGGTAAATGAGAACACTATTACCAATAACATTGGTGCTATATAAATGATGAATAGGAGATATGCTACAAGATGTATAATTATATTCACTAGTCTGCTGTTTATTTTCTGCTTAATAATTCTCGTTTTCACTTTGGAGATCGAAATATAATTTCCACCTTTTTCAACACGATTCATAATTATCAGAAGCAACAAAGTTGCAATTCCCAGAATTATTGCCATCAAAGCTCCGATATCTCTGGAAACAGGTGATTTTGAAAATTGTAGAATCATAGGATTGATTGTTTGAAAGCTTTTCCCTCCAACGACTATCGGCGCCGAGAGTGCACTTAATCCTGTTAAAAAAGTTAAAACTGTAATTGAAAAAAATGTCGGTTTCAAAACAGGTAAAACAACTTTTTTTAGAATCAGAAATTGAGAGGCACCCATATTTTTTGCAGCTTCTATTGTACCGTGGTCTATATTTCTTATGGCATTACTTAAAAAAATCATATGATTAGAAGTACATGCAAAAGTCATGATAAAAAGTACGGCTTTGTACCCGACAAACCAATCCACATTGTATGAAGGAATCAGGTCAGACAGGACTTTTGCCAGAAATCCATTGGAGCTATATAAAAACTGATATCCGGCTACCAGGACAATCCCGGCATAAACAAGCGTTGACATAAATCCAATTTTTAGAATTTTGGCACCTTTAATCTCAAAATATTCTGTAACTAAAACTATAAAGGTCCCGACAATATTCACTGTAATAATCATAGAAAAGGCTAAAACAAAACTATTTCTAAGACTCATCATGGCTCTCTTGGATGAAAATAATTTTTCAAAAGCTCTCAATGAGACTTGTCCATCTTTAATAAAAGTTTTTAGTATCAGGTTGATATTCGGATAAACTAAAAATGCAATAATAAACCATGAAAGTAATGTATATATAATGATTGAACTGATTTTTATATGTTTCAGATATTCTTTTATTTTTTCCATTGTGTCTCCTAAAACTGTTTTATATCTGCAGGATTGATATAAAGATCAATTTTTTCCCCAATGCTCGAATAGTCAGATCCATCATTTTTTTCAATATTCATTATAATATTGTCATTCATCTGATAATAATATCTTGTAAAAATGCCATTGTATTCAAAGTCTATAATTTCAGCTTTGAGCTTAATATATTTCTTATCATCACAGACCGTAAGTACTCTTTCAGTACGAAGGAAAGCGGTTTTATTTCTATCAAATTTGACTTCAGACAAACTGTTTATAGTATCGATAGCACTTCCGGTAATTTTATTAATATCACCTATAAAATCACAAACAAACTCTGATTGAGATTTATTATATATTTCATGTGGAGTACCGATTTGTTCCAGGTTCCCTTTATTGAAAACGGCAATTCTATCTGAAAGCGTCAAGGCTTCTTCCTGATCGTGAGTTACATAGATAGTCGTAATTCCAAAATCTCTTTGTAACTTTTTCAGCTCCTGTCTTAATTGCCCCCGTAATTTTGCATCAAGATTTGACAAGGGTTCATCTAAACAGAGAATTTTAGGTTTCAGAACAAGAGCTCTTGCAATAGCGACTCTCTGTTGTTGTCCACCTGATAATTCAGAAACATTCCGAAAGAGCTGAGTTTCATTTAAATCAACCTTTCTGGCTATTTCATAGACTTCTTTTTTAACTTCTTCTTTACTCAATTTATTTACTTTTAGACCGAAAGCAATATTTTCAAAAACATTCATGGTGGGAAATAAGGCATAACTTTGAAAAACAATGCCAATATTGCGTTTCTCTGTAGGCAGATGTGTAACATCTTCATCGTTAACTTTTATCCGTCCGGAAAAAATATCGATAAAACCGACAATGCTTCTGAGCAGTGTCGTTTTACCGCATCCTGACGGACCGAGAAGAGTAAAGAACTCTCCTTCTTTAATCTCAAGATTAAAATCATTTATCGCAACAAATTCATCATATTTAATTACTACATTTTCAAACTTAATCATTTTCACTCCGAATAAAAAAAATTATCACATCTATTTGTTTACGATCATTATTCCACATCTATATAAAATTTGGATTACTTCATTTTACGAAGTAACCCAAAATCTATTTTATTCTTTATTTGTTACTCAACAAACTCAAGTTCAATTTTTTCAACCCATTGATTGACATTTTCTAAAACAAACGCCCAGTCAATATATTGTGCTTTTGACAGCACTTTATCCAGTTCTACAGCTTCAGCCTTAGCACTTTTCATTGACACTGAGTTTGCTGGTGCTGTCCCAAATTCCTGTGCCCATGCAGCCTGAACTTCAGATGAGCCAAACCAGTTAACAAATGCTTTTGCTGTATCAGGACTATCAGTTCCTTCCAGGACACCAACCTGCTCAACAACAAATGGAACACCTATTTCAGGGCTCATTACGCCTAGTACTGTACTATACGCTTCCTGTTTATCAATGACTCCACTTCCCCAGAGCATTGTCATCGGGATTTTTTTATCAACAAGATTTTGAATATAATCCTCTCCATCAGCATTCATGTATCCATTCTGTATATACTGCTTGATTTCTTCCCATCCCTCAGCGGAAATTCCAAGTTCTCCATTAGAATCAAGATATCTCATAGCAATACTGGCAAGTACTGTACGTGATGTCCCTCCACCGAGACCAAAAATATTGTACTGCCCGTGATATTCTGATTTCTGCCATAGATCCGGCCAATCTTTTGGAGCGGTTTCTTTTGTATATACATCGGGATTATATACAAGAACAATCGCCTGTTTTACAATTCCGTGATAATAATCATCAGCATCTTTCATTGATGAATCTACTTCAGAAGCCCAATCCGGCTTGTACTTCATCAGAATATCCTGTTTTTTCAGTTCAGCGAAATTCAGCATGTTCAGTCCGAAAGCAACATCTGCGATAGGGCTGTTTTTCTCAGCAATTAACCTGTTAAAGATATCGCCACCGCCACCTTCAACTACAGTAATATTGAAGCCATTCTGATTTGCCAAATCTGTTATCCATTGATCTCTGCCGTTTGAACCGGAATTGGTGTAAATAACCAGTTTGTCCTTATGCATACCCTGATCTTCTGCTTCATCCATTTCAGTCTGACCACCAGCGTAGAGACTCATACTTGCCGCAATGATAAGCATTAGCATGATCTGTAAAGATTTTTTCATTTTCTCCCCCTAAAAAAATCAAATATGAACCAATTAGCAAGCCCATATTCAGGCTGCTTTTTTCTACAGCCGATGCGGTATTTAATACTTCCGCTTGTATATCCATATCTTTACAATATGAGTCGTTTGAAATTCTTCGGCTCATATTGACTTTAATATGTTCAATCCTATGATATCCCTTTTTTTACCAGATAATTCTTCAGCATCGGTGTCCAATCGGTTTGTATCACATTAAACCCCATATCAATGAGTCTTCCCCAGCCTTTGTCAGGATCATCAAGCATTGATAAATCATCATCTATATCAGCACTTAAACAAAAATTTTTACCAAGTGTTATGGCATTGACCCATAAAAAAAATCCACGGTCCCTGAGCTCGTTTAAAAAATCTTTCTGTACATGTATTTGCTTCACATCAGAAAAAATGATCTCAAAACCAACTATGTTGATATCCTTGTAGGATAAGGCGAGTTCAACATCGTCTTTATTGAAAACCACAGGCATAAACATATAGTTCCGGTTGTGGTTCTCTACCATATCGAGAAGGGGTTTTTCGGATCTCCCTTTAAGTAAAATCTGATCTTCCATGTCATATTCATCAAGTTTACCAAGTAGTTCTTTCCCTATAAGATCAAACTTATCAATATTTATTAAAACATCTTTTGTTTTTAATAGGTTCATCATTTCAGTCAAGCGCGACACATGAAATACAGAAGGTGTACACGCATTATTCCAAAGATATAACTCTTCAATCTTTTTTGTGCTCATTTCATCCATTTTTTCAGGAACCATTAAATGTCTCGGTTCTAAATCCTGATGAAATATAAAAAAATCTCCATCCTTAGATCTAGAAACATCCAATTCAACAATTTCAGCACCACAATTGATCGCATTTATCATTGCATTGGGAGTATTTAATACAATATTCCCTCCGCCAAAGCCCTGATGGGCAGCGATCAATACTTTATTTTTCTCTAATTTTGTATCTAATAATTCTCTATTTTTCAAAACAAATCCAATTTTCTTAATATGACTTATAATTTACGATAGATTATAAATTGGTACGTGTCAATATAAAATATTATAAATTTGACACGTACCAATAATAGCGCATAGAATAAAGATAGAATTTAATTCATAATAGAAAAATCTCAAAAAAAGGAGTTTAAATGTCAACGATAAAAGATATTGCTAAAGCTGCGAATGTATCGCATGGAACAGTATCGAATGTGCTGAATAAGAAAGGTAATGTAAGTGCTAAAAAAATTGAATTGGTTGAACGAATTGCTCTTGAAATGGGATATCATATTAATCAAAATGCTAAACAATTGAGACTCGGTATTTCCAAACATATTGATATAGTCATACCCGATGGAGAGATCCGCAGATATCGCGATTTACACAAAACAATTTCCAAATATGCCGATGAAGGCGGATATTCGTATAATATTTATATTAGTGAAGAAGTTCCTCATAAGGAAAAAGAAATAGTAAGAGGTATACTTTCAAACAGAGCTCATACTATTGTGATTATATCCTGTTTAGATAATTCGGATAATTTTTACTCCACAATCAATTTTGGCAGTTCTAACTTTATTTTTGTAGAGAGAAAAGTCCCCTGTATGGCTGATATAGCATCGTATTATTCTTATTCTGCAGAGAA
>JADGDJ010000083.1:0-1027 GCA_016744925.1 Spirochaetaceae bacterium | reverse complement strand
TGATAGCAGTTTAAATCTTCAAACATCATTCCGAATTGTCTTTTCTGAAGATAACTATGATGTCATTGTAACAACGTCAAAAGAAAAAGCAAAAATCATAAAAGATATAATAGACTTAAGTGCAGTAAATAGACAAGTTGAAATAATAACTTTAGCGTCTACCGAAATTTTACAATACAGCACTTTTACAGAATACGAGCTGAATTATAAACTCTTAGGAAAAATGATCAGCACTAATACAATAACAGGCGCTGAAATTAACAATTATATCCTTAATCCACCTGTCTTATCTGAAAATAAATATCCCTTTCCCAAAAGTGATAAGGAAATTAATATCGCTTGCATTCAGGGTATCTCCGAAGATGCTTTGAAATCAGTTTCCAGGCTGATATATTCTACGACAGGAATTAAAGCCAATGTTCAGTCCTATGAATACAGCACGCTTTTTAATATGCTTAAAAATGATGAAATAGATGACAGCATAGATCTTATAAGAATTGATATGGCCTGGCTGACAAGTTTTGGCAAAGATATTTTCATACCATTAAATGAGATCAATTACAATTTTAATAATATTTTCTCAAATTTCATAGACGGCATCGAGGAAGAGTATTCTCAAATAGAAGGGGAGCGCTACGCCTTCCCTTTTGATCCCAGTATACTGCTTTTATTCTATAGAAAAGATTTATTTGAAAATACTCAATTATCCAGAATGTACTATGAAAAGTATAAAACAGAGTTGAAACCACCACAAGATTTTGATGAATATAATCAAATAACTTCATTTTTTACAAAAACAATAAATCCCAAATCCGAGACGGAATATGGCACAACCTGTATCATTAGCTCTCCCCAACACATTGCATGTCAATTTCTACCCATATATTACAGTTTTGGCGGAAAAATATCAAAAAAGAAGCCCTATTTAAATTATGAATTGTTAAAAAAAGCAATCGAAATAAATCTCGATTTTTTTAATTATGCACAAATTTCATCAGAATCCTTCTGGGATAACTCTATCCATCAA